>JBGAPB010000042.1:0-24225 GCA_044221525.1 Blastocatellia bacterium
GATCAAGCGGGCTGGCAAAGAAACCGAAGAGCTTGAGCGGTCGCGGAATCGGCGGAAGTGCGCTTGGCGGCACGACATCCAAGGGCAACCGCGTCAGCGTCGTCGGCGTCGTCTTATGGCCGGCGGCGATGAACTCCGCGCTGTCGTGCAGCGTCTCCCAGGGCAAGACTTCCAGCTTCGCCGCGTCTTCGGCAAAACGCAGGCAGAGAATCAGAAACTCGCTGCGCTGTTTGTACTCGCGCCAGACCTGCTCGACGGCGGGCGGAAAGAGTTTTTGATAAAGCTCCCGGCCCAGCTTCTGCAATTCATCGAAGCGTTCCGCCGCGTCTTTCGTCGAAGCGTTGAGCCGATCCACACTGAAATCGGTCAGGAAATCTACGCGATGGCTGAAGGTGGCGGACGCGAGCAGTTGGGACGCCCCTCGTTCGTAAACGGTGAGCGAGTAGCTTTCGGTGGACAAGTGCCGAATCTGAAAATCAAGGATCGTTGGCATTGAGTGGCTTCTCCGTAGACGTTTAGAGTTCACGCTTCAGCGTGTCTTCAACTAACACGCTGAAGCGTGGATCTCGGAACAACCCAGACACGCTGAAGCGTGAACTCTGAACTTCAAGACACGCTGAAGCGTGAACTCTAAACTTCAATCTCGGATTTCGCCAGCTTGCGCCGATGCGAAGCGGCGCGGATAATGCCCGCTAACTTCTAGCTTCACCGAAAACCTGTAAAGGAAATCAGTAAACACAAAATGAACGCAGAGCGGAAAATGGATTTGGACAAAATCGCTGCCGGAGTCCGATTGATTCTGGAAGGCATTGGCGAAGATGTGACTCGCCCTGGCGTCGTTGATACGCCTGGCCGCGTGGCCGAAATGTACACGGAAATTTGCGGCGGCATTCACGAAGACGCGGCTGCCGAAATCAAAGTCATTCCGGGCGAATCCCACGACGACATAGTCATGGTCAAAGACATTTCAATCGCTTCCATCTGCGAACATCACCTGGTTCCATTCACCGGCGTCGCGCATATCGCTTACATCCCGAAAGACGGGCGCATCATTGGCTTGTCGAAGCTGGCGCGAATAGCAGACATTTTTGCTCGGCGTCCTCAAGTTCAGGAGCGGCTGACTTCTCAAATTGCCGAATTGCTTTATCGCGGAGAGCTTCAGCCGAAAGGCGTGATGGTCGTTATCGAAGCCGAGCACATGTGCATGACCATGCGCGGCGTTAAGAAACCCGGCACGACTACGATAACTTCAGCGGTGCGCGGCGTGTTTCGCAAAGACGAACGCACGCGCATCGAGGCAATGTCTTTTTTAACGGAGAACAGGCGTGGCTAAACAAGTTTCAAATCGAAGGGAATTTTTGATCGGCGGTAGTTCTTTAGTCGGGGCCTCGTTGCTTTTCCCGACGGCTGGTTGGGCGAAAAGCGATGCTTTGAACTTTGCAGACGATCCGTTCAGTTTGGGAATTGCTTCGGGCGATCCGTGGGCGAACAGCGTTGTGTTGTGGACTCGGCTGGCTCCGAAACCTTTGGAAGGCGGCGGGATGCCTGCGAAAAATGTCCCGGTCAAATGGGAAATCGCTACTGACGAACGAATGCAGAAAGTTGTCGCCAAAGGCGCTGCCATTGCCAAACCTGAATCCGGCCATTCGGTTCACGTCGAAGTTATGGGTTTGAAACCGGCTCGTTGGTATTGGTATCGCTTCACGGTTGACGCCGGATCAAGTCCGATTGGGCGAACGAAAACGGCTCCGGCGCTGGGAGCAAAAAATGACCGTATGAACTTCGCGTTCGTTTCCTGCCAGCATTACGAGATGGGTTATTACACGGCGTACAAGCACCTGGCCACTGAAGACCTGGATTTGGTGGCTCATCTGGGCGATTACATTTACGAATATGGCCCGGCTACTGACCGCACGCGAAAACACAACAGCGCGGAAATCATCACCGCTGACGATTACCGCAACCGTTACGCGCTGTACAAAAGCGATCCTTTGTTGAAGCAGGTTCACGCCAATTTCCCGTGGGCAGTTGTCTGGGACGATCACGAAGTTGACAACAATTACGCTGGACTGGTTCCAGAAGACAAACAGACAACGGAAGAGTTCGCCAAACGTCAGAAGACTGCTTATCAGGTTTATTACGAACACATGCCGTTGAGAAAATCTGTTCTGAAAGCGGGGAACAATGTTGAAATTTATCGCCGTTTGAACTTTGGCGGTCTGGCGAATTTTTACATGCTCGACACTCGGCAATATCGCAGCGATCAGCCTTGTGGCGATGGCAACAAACCGGCTTGCCCTGAATCGCTGGACCCTAAGCAGACGATGATGGGCAGCGCGCAGGAACAATGGCTAACGAGCGGGCTTCGCCAGTCGTCGTCGCGTTGGAATGTGATAGCTCAACAGGTGATGGTGGCTCCGGCTGACAGTGTAGCTGGGCCTGAACAGCGCTTTTCGATGGATCAATGGAATGGTTACCACGTGGCGCGCAAACGCTTTTTGGAATCTCTGCGGGACAGCAAAGCTGCAAACCCGATTGTTCTGACAGGCGACATTCACACCAACTGGGTTCACGATCTGAAGCCGGAGTTTTACAAGGAAGGCTCGCCGGTAGTGGCGACGGAATTCGTAGGGACTTCGATAACTTCCGGCGGAGACGGTTCGGATGTCCGTCCGACTACGGCAACGATGCTGGCGGAAAATCCCCACGTAAAATTTTTCAACGCTCAGCGAGGTTACGTGCGCTGTTCGCTGACACCTGATCGCTGGCAGACGGATTTCCGAATCGTCGCGGCGGTCACAAAACCCGATGAGCCGGTCAGCACACGAGCTTCGTTCGTGGTTGAAAACGGCAAGCCAGGAGCTAAACGAGTTTAGAAATGGAAGAAAGACTGCAAAAGATAATTGCCGCCGCGGGAATCGCTTCGCGGCGCGCAGCCGAAGAGTTGATCGTCGCCGGAAAAGTGACGGTCAATGGCAAGGTCGTAAACACGCTTGGATCAAAAGCCGATCCCGATAAAGATCACATCAAAGTACAGGGCAGGTTGCTGCGCTCGTCGAAAGGCCAGGAGAAGATTTACATACTGCTCAACAAACCGATTGGTTATTTGACCAGCCGTTCCGACCCCAGCAAACGACAATTGGTAATTGATCTGGTGGGAAAATATCGCAATCAGGTTCACCCGGTTGGGCGACTGGATTTGAACACCGAAGGATTGATTTTGATGACCAACGACGGCGAGTTCACCAACTTGATCGCGCACGCTTCGCATAACATTCCCAAAGTTTATGCGGTGAAAGTTAAAGGCAAACCGAGCGAAGTGCAGATCAAAAAAATTGCCCGTGGAATCGAGATTGATAGGGTGAAAACTGCTCCGGCCAAAATCGAGTTTATTGAAGAGACGGAAACCAACGCCTGGTATCGGGTGACTTTGCATGAAGGCCGCAACCAGCAAATCCGTAAGATGTTCGATTCAATCGGCCATTCGGTGGTCAAGCTGCGACGGATTGCAATTGGCTTTTTGAAGGATGAAAAATTGAAGCCGGGCGAACTGCGATTTTTGAATGAAACTGAAGTCAAACGCTTCTTCAAAATGGCCAGCAAAACTCCGCTCGGCGGCAGCGGCAAAGCAGTGAAAAAAGCGGCAGGCAAGCGGTTTGACAAGGCATAGTTGAACATTTAGAGTCTCGGCTTCTTAAAGACTGATTTTGAAGGTAGATATATTGATGCTTCGCGAAAGAGTTCACCGCCTGCCACAGTCCTCCAAATTGCAAACTGGCAACTGGTAATCAAGCATGGAAATCGTTCTGGCTGAAAGTCTGGGTTTCTGCATGGGCGTCAAGCGCGTCGTGGACATGGCTTATCGTGCGCTGGATAAAGCCAACGGTTTGCCAGTAGTCACTTTGGGGCCGCTGATTCATAACTCCCAGGAGATTGACAGATTGTCTGCCGACGGTATCGCAACCGCTGATGAAGCCACTTTGCCGGAGCAAGGCACTGTGATCATTCGCGCTCACGGAGTCGCACCGCAGGCTTATGAAGATTTGAAATCGCGTGGCTTGAAAATTATGGACGGCACCTGTCCTTACGTTCACTACTCGCAGCGCAAAGCTGTTGAATTGCAGCGTGAAGGTTACAAGGTCGTTATCGCCGGAGACAAAAATCATCCAGAGATCACAGGCATTCTCGGTTTCATTGATGGCGATGCGATTGTAGTGAAGAACGTGGAAGAAGCTCAGGCTTTGCCGCCGCTTGATCGCATTGGTACGATTGCACAAACGACTATCAGCCCGAAAAAGTACCAGACGATCATTGATGCTTTGCGCCAGCGAGCGCGCGAAGTGAAAGTTTGCGAAACAATCTGCGACGCAACCACAGAGAATCAGTCGGCGATACGTGAAATGTCAGGCGAAGTTGATCTGCTTTATGTTGTCGGCGGTCGCCACAGCGCCAACAGTAACAAATTGGTCGAAGTCGCGCGCGAAAAATGCCCGCGCTCGGTGTTGATCGAAACCGAAGACGAGATCAATCCGAATGATTTGCAAGGCGTCAACCGCATCGGCATCAGTGCCGGGGCTTCGACGCCCGATTGGCTGATCCGCAACGTCGTTGAACGATTGCGTCAGATCGAGAAATCGTTGGCAAATCTAAGCTAAGGGTTTATTATCCAAGTTCTTTACAGATCGGCACATTCTTCGCGTTATTCTTGATCCAAACAAAGATCGAAAGAATTCGAAGGATTGCCAAGCCGAGTTGCAGGAGCAATTCGTGTAGTTTTCCCAGGAGGAAGTCCACTTTAATGTCAACCATCAATGCTAACCAACCCGCTCTCGAAACCAGTGAAGCTCCGGCAGTTACGCCGGAAGTTGCTGTTGAGAGTGCCCAACCGGCTGAAGAGGCTTCAGTCGCTGAAGTTGTCGAAACCGTTACTGCTCCAGAAGCCGCTCCCGCTCCCGCCAGTGAAGAAGCAGCAGATGCTGATGCATCCGACGGCGAAGAAGCGGAAATGGATTTTGCGCAGATTTTGGGCGAGTACGAAGAATCCCATAAATCCGAAATCATTGAAAACGAACTTGTCAAAGGTCGCGTGGTCAAGATCACCGATCAAGTCGTTGTCATTGATGTCGGCTACAAGTCCGAAGGCATCGTCCCGATTGCAGAGTTCAAAGAAGGCGACCAGATAATTGTTAAACCCGGAGATGAAATTGACGTTTTCGTCAAACAGCTCGAGAACAATGAAGGTTACGTGGAGCTTTCTCGCGCCGATGCGATCCGCATGCAGACCTGGGATCATATCGAAAAAGCCAGCCGCGATGGCGTCATCATGAAAGGTCGCGTGACTGACCGCATTAAAGGTGGATTGCGTGTGGACATCGGCGGCATTCAGGCCTTTTTGCCAGGAAGCCAGGTTGATGTTCGCCCGGTGCGGAATCTTGACAGTTTCCGCAACAAAGAGATCGAAGTCCGTGTCATCAAGGTCAACAAAAAACGCGGCAACATCGTTCTTTCCCGGAAAGTCGTTCTGGAAGAATCAATCAACAGCCTGAAACATCAGACCTTCAAAGACCTGGAAGAGGGAATTATCAAGGAAGGTCAGGTCAAGAACATCACCGAATACGGTGCGTTCATTGATCTTGGCGGAATTGACGGCTTGCTGCACATAACTGACATGTCGTGGGGACGAATTCAAAATCCGAACGAGATTTTCAAGGTCGGCGAAACGATTCAGGTCAAGATTTTGAAATTCGACCGCGACAAAGAGCGCGTCAGTTTAGGTTACAAACAATTGATTCCCGATCCGTGGGCGACGACAGTGGAACGTTACCCTGTTGGCACTCGCGTCAACGGTAAGGTCGCTTCGGTAACAGATTACGGCGCATTCATTGAACTCGAACCCGGCGTCGAGGGGTTGGTCCATGTCACTGAGATGAGCTGGTCCAAGCGCGTCAAACATCCGTCCAAGCTGGTTGGGCAGGGACAGGATGTTGAAGCCATCGTTCTGGAAGTTGACCAGAACAGCCGCCGCATCAGTCTGGGTATCAAACAGATTGAGATTAACCCCTGGGATACAATTGCCGAACGTTACGGCATCGGCACTCGTGTCAAAGGCCGCGTTCGCAATCTTACGGACTTCGGCGCATTCGTTGAAATCGAAGACGGCATTGACGGGTTGGTTCACGTTTCGGACATTTCCTGGACTAAGCGCATTAAACATCCCAGTGAAGCTCTGAAAAAGAATCAGGAAGTCGAAGCCGTCATCACGGCGATTGACATTGACGGTCGCCGCCTTTCGCTTTCGATCAAAGACCTGGAACCAAACGCTTGGGATCGTTTCTTTGATACGCACCGTCTGGGCGACGTTGTGACAGGTAAAGTTACGCGTTTTGCCAACTTCGGCGCGTTTGTCGAACTGGAAGACGGCATAGAAGGTTTGTGCCATGTTTCCGAACTTTCGGAACAGCACGTTGAAAAACCTGAAGATGCAGTCAAAGCCGGTCAGAAATCGCAGTTCAAGATTCTGAAAATGGATCGCGAAGCGCGAAAAATCGGTCTTTCGGCGCGTGCAGTGGGCAAAGACGAACCGATCATTGAAGTGCGAAATTACTCTTCAGGCGACACCGGCATGGCTGGATTGTTTGAAGTTGCCGATTTCAAACGCGGCGACGACGTTTAGAAGGCCTGGTCGTTTCCAAGCATTCGTAAGCGCGTATTGATTGTCAGTGGCCAGTAGTTGAACTACTGGCCACTATTTCCTTTTCCGCTCAGCCTCTTTTTAGTAGCAGTTATGAAAAGAAGTACTTTGACCTGGATCATTGTTGGCGGAGTCATATTACTCTGCGTCTTTTTCGTCGGCCTGTTCGCCTTGATGGCGGTTGCTAGCGACGACGAAGGCTTTTTTGCCGGCAGCGGCGACCGTATTGCTGTCGTTCCGGTAGAAGGTGTGATTGATGATGGGATGGCCAAAACGGTTAACCGTCATTTGAAACAATATGGAGAAGATTCGCGCGTTAAGGCGATAATCCTGAGAATTGACAGCCCTGGCGGAGGCGTTTCAGCTTCGCAGGAAATCTACCGCGAAGTTGTTCGTCTGAAGCAGGAAAAGAACAAAAAGGTCATTGTTTCAATGGGCAGTGTCGCGGCGTCCGGCGGCTATTACATTGCTGCTCCGGCAGACAGGATTTTTGCCAATCAGGGAACCATCACCGGCAGCATAGGTGTCATCGCCGAATGGATAAACTACAAAGACCTGGCAGAATGGGCGAAAATAAAGCCGGTAGTTTTCAAAAGCGGAGAGTTCAAGGACACTGGTTCTCCAACACGCGACCTGACAGACAGGGACAAAGAATTCTTTCAGGGATTGATTACAGAGCTTTACGGACAGTTCCTTGGCGCGGTTACTGATGGTCGAAAAGGTAAGGGCGTTAAGGACAACATTCTTGACGATGAAAAGATAAAAGCATTGGCCGATGGCCGCGTTTATTCCGGCGAAGCGGCGGTAAAAAACGGCTTGGTTGACGAAATAGGGAATTACGAGGACGCGGTTAAAGAAACGGCCAAGTTGATCGGAATGAAAGGCGAACCGAAGATCGTCACTCCGCCTAAGCCTAAAGAAGGTTTCTCATTGCTGGATTTACTTTTGAGCACAACCAAGTTTAAGGAATTTTCGCCGAGCCAGTTGCCCAAACAATTGTCTGATTTTGACACCTCGATGAAGTTCAAATACCAATGGAAGTAGGCCCTAAACCCGGATGGGTTACAAAACACGGATTGTGTAGTTGTTTATCTGATGTTTGATCCTACTCACCGTCAAACGGAGGAGCGATGACCAAAGCAGAATTGGTGGAAGAAGTTTCAAAAGCAGCCGATCTAACCAAAAAAGATTCGGAAGTTATTGTTGACGAAGTATTCAAGAACATCATTCAGGCGCTCAATCGCGGCGACAAGATAGAGTTGCGTGGCTTCGGTTCATTCCGGGTTCGCCATCGTGACGCGCGACGTGGTCGCAATCCCAAAACCGGCGAGCCTGTGGATATTCCTGCCAAATCAGTGCCTTACTTCAAACCCGGCAAGGAGTTGAAAGAACTCATTAATGGCAAACTCCCGGGCGAAGGCGTTGATGACGATATTGAAGACGATGATGATGATTTCGATAACGGCGCTGACCAGGCGATTGAAAATTCCAATGCCGTTTAATCTGTTTGCTATGTTTACTGTTTGTCCCCACTTTTCAAAAACAATGAATCCTAAAGATTGAGAGCATTGTCCAACCTTCATCTCGCTTCCGATCAATAGGTTTTTCAGTCCTTTCCATTTCGGAGGAGCGTATGAAGCGGCAAGCGAGCCTTCCTTTCGATTTTTGTCTTCGCGTCTTTACCACAATCGTTGCGTTGATAGCCTTTCATCAGACAGGCGTATCCCAGCAGACGACCCCAGCCAATCCAAACAGCTCTGGACGTAACAGCACAGTCTCACACTCAATTCGGGGGAAGATATTTATGCCCTCCGGCGGTTTACCGGAACATCGTATACGTGTCGTGCTGGAAGTCAGAACTGGTGGAATCGCTTCCGAAACATTTTCGGACTCGGTGGGAAACTTTGAATTTAGAGGCCTGTCCAACAATACCTATCAAGTTGTAGTTCCCTCAGACAATCAAACTTACGAAACGGCCAATGAAAGCGTTGAAGCCTTCGGAAATTTTACCCGGATTTTCACTGTGCAGATTTACTTAAGGGACAAAGACAATGACCGCAATCTAACCACGAAGGATAAGATACTTTCAGCCGCTGACATTCAGGAAGTGCCAAAGGCCGCAAAAAAAGCTTACGAACAGGGGCTAAAACTGGCGCGTGACGGCAAAAACGAAAAAGCCGGGGAGAAATTCCAGGAAGCTTTGCAGATTTTGCCTGATTACCTTCAGGCCCTAAACAAGCTTGGTGAACAGATGGCCATCTTGAACAAAAACGACGTCGCCCAATCCAGTTTTGAACGTGCTATTGCCATCAATTCCAGGTTCGCTTTGCCTTATATCAACCTTGGATTACTGATGATAAATCAAAAACGGTTCGATGAAGCAGTTTCGACACTTGAAACCGGCATTAGCAATGATGCCAGTTACCCGATGGGGCATTTGAATCTTGGCCTGGCTTTGATGTCCAAAACTCCGCCTGATCTTGATCGCGCCGAAAAAGAAATGTCCCTGGCAATTGAACTGGGTAAAAGAGATTTTTTTTACGTTCGCAAACTACTCTTTAATCTCAACGTTCGCCGCCAGAAATATGACAAAGCCGCCGCTCAACTGGAGGCATATTTGAAAGAATCACCAGATGCTCCTGACACGCAAGATGTCCGGCTAATGCTGGACAAGGCGAAAAAGGCCATGGCTCAACAAGCGGCGGCGCAAAAACAGCAATAAATCGTGACCAGCCAGTCAAAATTCCAAACTCATTTAATCCTGCCTGCGGGCACTCAAATCGTTTCGCGAATCGAGATCAAATCGTCAAACGACGAATTGCTTGTAACGCTCGGCGCCGTTGGCGAAGTCATCAAACCGCCTGACGACGGCAGGCATTCGTATCGAATCCGCTTCATCAATGGCGTCGAAGCCGCGTTGCAACGCCACGAAATGGCGATTCGCAAACAGTTTCAGCGCGAAGCCACACAACCGGAAGGCGATTTGATGGCTGAGTTGAATCTTTATGATTTTGTCATTTATCGCTGTGTAGTTGGTTCGCGCGCTTTCGGCCTGGACACCGAAGAATCCGACACAGACCGCCGAGGCATTTACCTGCCGTCAGCCGAACTTCATTGGTCGCTGTATGGCGTGCCTGAACAACTGGAAAACGATGCGACACAGGAATGTTACTGGGAACTCCAAAAATTTCTGATCTTGGCGCTTAAAGCCAATCCGAACATTTTGGAATGTTTGTGGTCTCCGCTGGTTGAAACGAAAACTAAGGTTGCTGAAAAGCTTTTGGCCATGCGCGAATGCTTTTTGTCGCGGTTGGTTTATCAAACCTACAACGGTTACGTCATGTCGCAATTCAAAAAACTTGAACAGGATTTGCGCTCAACCGGCACGATTCGCTGGAAACACGCCATGCACTTGATTCGCTTGCTGATGTCCGGCGTGACCGTGCTCAAAGAAAGTTTTGTTCCTGTTCACGTCGGCGACCAAAAGGATTTTCTGCTTGCCATCAAAAGCGGCCAGATGGATTGGGCGGAGATTAACAAGCTGCGGCTGAGCTTGCACAAAGATTTTGACGCTGCGCTCTCCAGTACGAAACTGCCAGACCGGCCGGATTACGAACGCGCCAATGCTTTCCTGATCGAAGCTCGACGTTCGGTAATGTGAAGCGAGGGTGAAGAAATGAACTTTGATCCACGAATCGAAAACGAAATTTCATCGCAGCCTTATCCGCTGTTGTTTGCCACCATCAGCGGAGCGCATCTTTACGGATTTCCTTCGCCTGATTCGGATTACGACCTGCGCGGAGTTCACATCCTGCCCGTGCGCGAAGTCATTGGTCTGGGCGATGGACGCGAGACGATCGAAGCCACCAGAATGCGAGATGGTTTGGAAATTGATCTGGTGACGCACGATGTGAAGAAGTTCTTCGGCTTGCTGTTAAAAAAGAACGGTTATGTCATGGAGCAGCTTTTTTCGCCGCTGGTTTTGCGGACTTCGCCGGAACACGAAGAGCTGAAAGAGATTGCCAAATCTTGTCTGACTCGCCATCACAGCCATCATTACTTCGGCTTTGCTGAAAACCAGTGGAAGCTGTTCGACAAAGAACGACCGCGCCGCGTCAAGCCGTTGCTTTACGTTTACCGCGTTCTGCTGACTGGCATTTACCTGATGCGAAGCGGCGTGATCGAAGCCAACCTGGTTACGCTCAACGAAGAATTCAAACTGCCATACATTGGCGAACTGATTGCCCGCAAACTTTCCGGTCCCGAAAAATCAACGCTCGAAGATGCGGATATTGAATACTATCAAAGCGAATACGAACGCTTGCGAAATGAATTGGAGCAAGCCTATCAATCAAGCCAATTGACTGAAACTCCAATGGCCAATGCTGCGTTGAACGATTTGCTCATTCGTTTGAGATTGAAGTTATCTCTGTAACTTTACTGAAAACTTGAACTGCGAAAGGAAACGTATGCAACACCATTTACGATTTCAGTTGAATTTGATCCTGACGTCATCGCTTATCCGCGTCCGTTTTCACCGGCCAAGCCAGGCAATTATCAGGTGATTGCCTGACTGGATGTAAATTACGGCTACGCTCACAACGGCGAAGGCGAGGGCCATCTAGTTAGCGCGGTCGTCAAAAGCGACGCTTCCAAACGCTGCTTTTGCTTTCATAGTGCAGAGGCACTGGTAAATCGTTCACTCTGCTTTCATCAGCCAATCTGCTCTTTGATCAGCTTAACCAAAGATTCAGCCTGACTGCGAATAGTAGTTTCATCTTGGCCTTCGATCATAACGCGGGCCAGGTTTTCAGTGCCGGAGTATCGAACCAGCAGGCGGCCCTTGTCGCCAAGCTCCTTTTCGACAGCAGTCATTGCCGATTTGATCGGTTCAATCGAATCCAGCGCCGGTTTGCGCGCAACTTTTATGTTAATTAACACCTGCGGGTAGCGGACAAAACCTGCGGTCAGGTTGCCCAGGCTCCGTTTTGATTCGGCCATAACCCGCAACATTTCCAGGGCAGAGAGCATTCCGTCTCCGGCCAGGCTAAGTTCGGGAAAGATGAGGTGGCCCGATTGTTCGCCGCCGACGCTGCCGCCGTTTTTCAGTAATTCATCCAGCACGTTTTTGTCGCCAACCGCGGTGCGAACCATTTCGATGCCGCGTTCGCGCAGGGCGACTTCCAAACCCAGATTGCTCATGACTGTCGTCACGACTCGATTGCCTGTCAGCTTGTTTTGCGCGGCAAAGTATTCAGCCATGACGAACAGCATTTGATCGCCATCCACCAACTGTCCGCGTTCGTCCACCATCAGCAATCGGTCGGCGTCTCCGTCAAAAGCCAGCCCGACGTCCGCTTTCGTTTCGATCACCGCCGCCTGCAACTTTTCAGTATGCAGCGACCCACAATTCAAGTTGATGTTTCGACCGGTCGGGTCGGCATTGATGACTGTCAGTTCGGCGCCGAGCGCGGCAAACAATTGGGGAGCCAGTTCATAAGAAGCTCCATTCGCGCAATCAATCACCAGTTTCAGTCCCGTCAGATTTAGCCCCGCACCGATTTCATCGCGCAAAAAAGCCAGATACTTTTCCTTCAGGGTTATATCGGCATCAACGGTCAGGTCGCTCATTGCCGGAAAGTCTTCGGCATCAGCTTGCAGGTCGCGTTCGATTGCTTGTTCGGTTTCATCGTCAACTTTTTGTCCTGAAGGCGCAAAGATTTTGATGCCGTTGTCTTGATACGGATTGTGCGAAGCCGAGATGACCACACCGGCGTCGGCTCCGAGCGTGCGCGCCAAATAGGCCACGCCTGGTGTAGTGATTACACCTGCGTTGATGACTTCTGCTTTGGCGGTGATTGCTCCGCAGGTGATGGCGTCCGAAATCCAGTCGCCTGATTCGCGCGTGTCGCCGCCAATGATGATTTTAGGCGCGTGGCCAAGCTTGCGCGTCAGCTCCTTTGCCAGCGAAAAGCCTATGCGTTCAATTGTTGTTTCGTCGAGCGGGTATTGCCCCGCTTCGCCGCGAATGCCGTCAGTGCCAAAGAACTTACCCATTATTTTTTCAGCTTCACCTCGTTTGGAGTGATTTTGCGGATTTCAATGTGGGGAGATGAGTTTTCGGGGAGAATGACTTTTGGGATAGCGGTTGTTGCGCCTGCTGCCGTGTCGGGGGCAATTTCGACGTGCAGGTCTTTGGCCTGCAAAGCATCCAGTGCCGAGCTGGGGCCATAAAGTTCGATTTCGACTGTTTTGGTCAACGGTCTCAATGTGTGTCCATGGTTATGCCATTGAATCGGAATGGAGGCGAATCGTTTGAAGCTGCGACGCTCACCGATTTCAACCGAAAGTTTTACCGGCGTGGGAGTCAATACGCGCAATGAAGTGTGCGGCGTTTCGACATCCACCATGGTTTGAAAACTTTTGCTGCGCCCGTTCAGGTTCACGGTTTCGGTTAGCAGGCGACCGACCCGTTTGACTTGCGACTCTGCGCCTTCGATTTCGATTGGATCGGGATCGGCACTGGAACCGTAAAGTTCCAGCCCTTCGGCCAGCCGGCCAATAAATTGCGCTTCAATAGAAACCTGCCTTCTCATTTTTGGCTCAAGTATCAATCGTATGCTGGCTGGCTCGATTTGAACGACTTCTATGCCGCTCTCCGGCAGTGAAACATCCGTTGGGCGAAGTTGTATGACACGCTCTCCGGCCTCTTTGTTGCTAAGGTCGGCAATCACAGAAAGCTGAGTTGGGGTCAGACCCAGAACAAGGTCGCGTGGGCCGTGAACTCTGACACTGACCGTTTGTGTCACAGCGCCGCTGATTTCGACGTCCGAACTCTGGCCGCGATATTCCAGCGGCACGTTGAACAGTTTCACATCGCTCAGCGGTTGGCGAGAAATGACAAACAATGCCAGAGCCATCAACAGAGCCATCAGCATCAAACCTTTGTTTTCTATGTGCAGGCGGCGGAGTCTTTGCCACAATCGCGCGGGCGATAACCAGCGCAAAATTTGAGCCGGTTTCATAACGTTGAACCCTCCTGCGCTTCTTCTCTTGCTTGATGAGACGACTGGCGTCCGCGCTTGCGAGCCGAAACCAGTTCGTCAATTTCGCGTTCGCGTTCACGTTCTTCCATTTCCAGTTCTTCGGATTCCTGTTCGCTGCGCCAGGGTTCCATCGCCTGCTGGATCCGACGGCGCAAGCCGGGGCCGTCCAGGTTGCGTTTCAATCGGCCTTCGATGGCAAAGGAGATTGCGCCGGTTTCTTCTGAAACAATGACGGCGAAAGAATCGCTGTCTTCGGTAACGCCGATGGCGGAACGATGCCGCGTTCCCAGTTCACGCGAAATCAGAGGGTTTTGTGTCAGCGGCAGAAAACAGCAAGCCGCCATCACACGGTTGTTGCTGATAATGACTGCTCCGTCATGCAGCGTGGTGTTTTTGTTGAAGATAGTTACCAGCAAATCGTAGCTGATGCGGGCATCCAGTCGGATGCCGCTTTCGATGAAGGTTTTCAACCCGACTTCGCGCTCGAAGATAATCAACGCCCCCAGCTTGTCCGAAGCCAGAGTCGTCGCAGCCAATACAACCTCGTCATACCATTCCTGACCAAACGGATTTTTCGCTCGCTGCTTTTGCCAGGTGAAAGGCAGCCGGATGTTATTCCCAAGCCGTGTTAGCACGGCGCGGATTTCCTGCTGGAAAAGCACCAGCACAGCGAAACCCATGTAAACGGCAGCATTACGCAAAACCCATTGCATAGTGCTTAAGCCGTAACGGCTGGAAATTCCATACATCACTCCGACCAGCAACAACCCCACGCCCATTTGGACGGCACGAGTTCCATGCACCAACCTGAGAAGTTCGTAAATCAGGAAGGTGACAAGCAGAATGTCTATGACGTGCCGCAGTTCGACGAATTGCCAGCCCAACTGCACATATGACCAAAGTTCGTGCATAAACGAAGTAAAAACTCACTCAAGCGCCTATGGAGCTTACGATTGTGACCAGATTGCTGCCTGCCAGATTTCTCAAGCCGGTTTTGCTTATTTCAGGTACCAAGCATACCACAAGGATTTACATTGACCGTCTGGTAGTCGTTCAGGTTTAGCACTAAAAAAGCCCAAAGCCGCTCGATGAAAATCGGGCGGCTTTGGGGTTAGGACGAGTTTTTTGTTCGCAGTGCCAGCGCGAGCAGATTTGTTGCCTTTATCAGTTGGCATTGATCGGCACGCGCAACGACAGCGCGCCCACCCACTGGCCAGGATTGTTCGTCTGCTGAAAGAACTGAGGGGTGAAGTTCGTGTGGCAAAGCACGCAGGCCTGATGGAAAGAATTGCTGAGCGCCAACGAGCTGCGGTAATACCAGCGTCCATCCATACGTTCGATCGAGGTGATGTTCTCGCCGCGCATGGCGCTGTTCAACACCCGACGCTCAAACGAATCGGTTGGAAGATCATTGGCTCCGCCAAGCAACGGCGCAAAGTTGCCAAGCAATCGCATATCTCGATTCGCGTCGTTGAAGATCAGCGAAATGGCCTGCTTGCCATGTTCCACATTGTCCACTGTGGTTTCGTTGAACTCCTGAAATAGAGCGGCCTTCAGCTCGTTGAGCATCAGGTCATTGGTCGTTCGGGCGAAAGCAATTTCCTCATTCGATGGTGAATTGGAAGTGTAACCGAGGCCCGTCAACCCGGCGGCGGCAATCAGAGCAGTAAGCATGACGATACGCTTGATTTTCATGATGCGCATAAATTAACTCCTTGTTTGAATTGATGGTTTTGGTTATTTCTGAATAACTTTTGCCCGGCTTTAGTTTCGTGTTGCGATGACTTCCAGGTATTCAGTCTCGACGTGTGTTGTGCCGTCTGTCGCCTGGTTGTATTCAGACCACAGTTGTTCCAGATCGCTGCGCAACGCGGCTTGCCTTTTCGTGTCGGTCTGCAACGATTCAAATGCCTTGTTGGTTGGGCCGTAATAAACGCGCCAGAATTCCACGACCTCGGCAGGTGCCAATGCATGTGTGAAAGAAATTCGTCGCGGAGTGAATTGTATGTTTGAAAAATTCGCCCCAAGTCTTTGGCGAACCGTTGCCTGATCGCCCCACAGCATCGGTGAAGGCGGGGGAGAGGACATTTGCGGCGGTGTGACGTGCCTGCCTGTGACTTTGAACATATCACCGATGAAGGAATTAGCTGTCCAGTTTGCCATTGCCACGCGCCCGCCGGGGCGGCAGACGCGCGCCAACTCAGCCGCGACCAGTTCAGGTTGCGGAGCGAACATGGCGCCGAACATCGTTACGACTTCATCAAACGCGGCATCGGCATAAGGCAATGATTCGGCGTCGCCTTCGTCAAATTGTATGTTCACGCCCTCAGCTTCAGCGTGTTTGCGAGCCGTCGCCAACAAGTTCACCGCAATGTCTACGCCGGTGACGACTGCGCCTGCGCGTGCTGCTGGCAGCGACAAATTGCCTGTGCCACAGGCGACATCAAGCAAGCGCACGCCGGATTTCAGATGCAGACGCTCGATGAACTTTGAGCCACTTGCCCAGATGATTTCAGCAATTTTGTCGAAATCGCCTGTCATCCAGGTGGTTTTCAGCTTGGCCTTTAAGTTCGCCATTTCTGAACTGATGATCGTTTCATTGTGGTTCAATGTGCTTCTGGGAGCGATCACTGTTTCCAGTTCTTCAACATCCAATTCGACGATGTCGTCGCTAATCGTCTCGTTATGGTTTGTCGCATGCCTGAAGGTAATGTCTATCAATTCGGTGATTTCGTTGATGGTGTCACTGGTTCCCGTCGCGATATGACTTGTGTCAATTGCCATGTGCATAAAAATGCTCCTTTGTGATTTGTCTGGTTGAGATTTGGCAGCGAGGATCAAAATCGCTTAGGTTTCAAGTGCCCGATAGAACAACCCATTTCCTCGCTGCCTGGTCAGGACTTACACAGAAACTGCCACAGAGTCTGAGAGGCACGGAGCGAGCCAAGGGAATTCACTATCAGTTAAGTTAGTCTCCGCGCCTCGGTGGCTATCCTTTTCAGGATTTGCGTAAGTTCCGCTGGTTAAAGGTTTCAGTTTGCTGCGCGATAAAAGTAATACTCCGCCGTGTAAGGAACTCTTGCTTCTGCGCCGACAAACGCGCCGGCTGTGGCAGGAGCCTTTCCGCCTACAGTGTTTACCCGCTGGATGTAAGTCACTCCATCGAAAATGCCGGGACCATCGGTTGAAACTGATTGAAGCAGCAACCAGTCAACGGCAGTCGAATCAACTGAACAGCCTGCCAGCCGTCTGCCAACCACATTGCTGCCGCTGTTGCTTTCCCAGGTTGGTCCTCCGAAATGAGTCCCGACTTTTCCACGATGGTTGGCGTTGGCGTACAAAGTCGCTTCCGGCGCGACAAACGCCCAACTGGCACCATTCCATTTATAAATCTGAACGCCCAATGCATAAGCATGAAAGGCCACTTCATTGCCAGCCGGTGCTTGCAAGTTGTCGCAGGTGGGCGTGGGCAAGGTTGGTGGAGCGATGTCTTCTGTCTTCACACTTGCAAGAGGCGCAATGGCCAACCCGCTGACGGCGAGCAAAACGATAAGTCCGATGACGCTGATAATTTTTCTGTTGTTCATAAACTAACTCCTTATGTTTGATTCTGTGGTTATTGTTTTTCGACATAACGCACTGAGCAGTAAGCTCTGTGCGTCCGATCGTGATGTCACCGCGGACACAGAAATCCCTGGAAAGACAGGGGTGATTGATTTTCACCACGCTTCCGTGTCCTGGTGTCTTTAGTTGTTTCAATGTTTGTTGACCTGATTTAGAGACGGTGAATTGACGCTTGTAGGTTGACGCAAGTGTTGGGCGGGCATCCGCCATTGAACAGATTCAGTTGCTGGTTGAGCATCACCGGGTCGTTTAAGAAAGCCGGGCCGTGACTGGGTGTGACCAAGTGAATTTCCGCCCGCAGCGGATTCAGCAATCCTTCGGCAGTGCCGATACCGGGGAAGACGCCCGTTTTAATTGCCGCGCCGACGATGGTTAACAATGCCTTTGAGTGATTCTTTTTCATAAGTACCTGCTGATTTCAGTAAAAAAGCGGTTGTTATTGCAGTGAGTTATAGTGCTGACATCGCCGACGATATGTCGTACTTTGGGGCGCACAACGCTCACGCTGGCCAACGACCAGCGTGAGCAGAAGTCAGCCGTGGTTAATTGGTTGTTGAGGTATCTGGGATGGCGCGAATGATTTCCGCCTCTGCTAAATGTCTCTGTTGGCGTTCGGTCTTCGACTTTGGCAAGGCATATCCATTCTTGTAGCCCCGAAGCGTGATCTTGGAAAGAAAATATCTCTCACCATATTTATTAAAGATCATGCTTCCACGAGCCGTTTTTTCCGAAAGGCCATCTTGGGTGGTGGAAACAAACACCGAAGTTTTCCGTTCGGTAGACTGAATTAGCAGAAGGGCCGATGTTTGTGAGTTGCGTTTGATCTCATATTTGCCAGCTGGGAGTTCCTGTTCACCGATCTGAAAGTCGAATGGAACCTGAATTGTCATTACCATTTCTTGAGATTGCGCGGAGACCTTCTGCAAGCTTCCAGTGAATAGAAAGAGGGCTGCCATTGCCAGGCAGCAAACCGTAAATTTCTTCATTTGAATCATTTCCTTCTCCTTTTGTCGGCTATCCCGGCAATTTTCATATTTGTGTTTCACAGCAACAAACCTTGCTGCTCACCAACCCATGCGAAAAAAAGAAAAGGATTTGTTAGTTGTGTAGAAAAAAATTGGCTCTGAGGAAAAACTTGTCTCCGCACTTCTGTGCGCTGATTTAGTTTGCTTTGGGTAATGAACGGTAAGGCACAGCCTGGTCGGGCTTTCCCCAGGCTTCGTAAAGCTCAATGAGGCGGGTGACAGTTCTGCGGGTTAAATCGTGCTGCTCACCGCGCGCAGTTTTCAATCCGGTGTAGGCAGTCAGCAACTGTTCCTCGGCTTCCTTATAGCGCCGAAGTTTGGTCAGGCAGGCTCCCATGTGACTGCGGCTGCGCTGGATCATCCAATGATCGGGTTCGAGTGATTTTTGGTAAATTGCAATCGCTTGACGCTCCATCTTTTCGGCATCAGCGTAAGCGCCTTTGCGGTAAAGCAGTGTGGAGATGTTGTGCAAACTCGTAGCTACTTCATGGTGATTTTCTCCCAACTCTCTGCGTCGTATCGCCAGCGTCTGCCGGTGTAACGCCTCGCAGCCGGCGTAATCCCCTTTGGCCGCCAACAAGGTCGCAAGGTTGTTCATCGTAACTGTCAACTTCAGGTGATTTTCGCCAAACAACTTGCGCCGTAACTCCAGGGCCTGCCGATAAAGCCGTTCGGCTTCGTCGTATTCGCGTTTGTCCTGCAACAGCGAAGCGAGGTTCGCAAAACTCACGGCTACATCCGGATGCTCATTACCGAGTAGTTTTCGGCGCAGGTCTAACGCTTCGCGGAACAGCGATTCAGCACTGTTGTAATCACCCAGTTCGTGCAACATCGCAGCCACATTATTCAGACTGTCTGCGACCAGTGGGTGTTCTTCGCCGTAAAGTTTGCGGTGAATGGTTAACGATTGCCGATACACTTCTGCGGCTTCAGCAAATTTGCCTTGCTCGCTTAACACGCGTCCCAAACCATTCAGACTTTCGGCGATGTCCTTTTGATCCGGGTTAAGCCGCCTGCGCCGCATCTCCAGAGCCTCGCGCACCAAACTTTCAGCTTCGGAGAACTTTCCCAACTCCGTCAATGTTTGCCCCAGACCAGACATACTGTTGGCTACATCCGAGTGCTCCGCTCCCAGTAATTTGAGGCGCAGCGCCAGGGCTTCGCGGAACAGAGATTCGCTTTTTGTGAAATCACCTTTTTCAAAAGCCAACGTCGCCAGGTGGTGCAAACTTGTGGCTACATCCACATGTTCCAAACCAAAAGTTAGACGCCGCAATTTCAGCGACTGCTCCATCAGTTGTTGCGAACGGTCTAGCACTCCTATGTTTTTATACAAGTCGCCAATCGTATCCATCAACTTTGCCTGCACTGCGGGCTGATCTTTCAATTCCAGTAAAACCTTTTCCGCGCCCTGATCCAGCAGTTCTTTGGCGGTTATGGCGTTGCCTTTTGCGTTGCCCGGATCGGCAAACTCAAACATTGCCACCAGTGAGTTGGTCGCAGCCTCTGCCGCTGCTGCTGCCTGGTTGGCGCGGTCGCGTTCGGCGCGCGCCTGCTGAGCGGCGCGTGTTGTGGCAAAGATTCCACCCAGCAGGCTCAGCAACACCAAAGCAACTGCCGACACGCCAACTCGATGCCGCCTCACGAATTTGCCTGCGCGATAAGTAAAAGTGTCTGGTCGCGCCGTGACCGGTAAACCGTCCAGGTAACGGCGTATGTCATCTGAAAGCTTTTCAACCGAGGGGTAACGCCGCGCAGGTTCTTTGCGCATTGCCATCATCACAATGTTGTCCAAATCGCCGCGAAGCTGAGAGGAATGAATGTCGTAGCTTGAATGATGAAATAAACGTGTTCCCAGCTTCATCATTCCGCTTTCCGTTTTTGTCGCCTCTGAACTCTTGACCCTGTCTGCAACATCGCTTGGGCGTGGAACTTCCGTGTCGCAGATTGCTCGCTCAATGGCAGCCGGCGCGTAAGTCTCAAACTGGTAAGGACGCCGTTCGGTCAGCAATTCGTAAAGCACCACACCCAGAGCATAAACGTCCGTTGCCGTGGTGATCGTCCCGCCGCGCACCTGTTCGGGGCTGGCGTAATCAGGTGTCATCAGGCGAATGGCGGTTTCAGTGCGCGTCAGGGCTTCGCCAGGATCGGGAGAAAGCAGTTTGGCAATGCCGAAATCCAGCAGCTTCGGCGTGCCATTCGCAGTCACCAAGATGTTGCTGGGTTTCAAGTCGCGATGCACCACCAGTTTTTGATGCGCGTGCTGCACCGCCGCACAAACATCGCGAAACAGATCCAGCTTGGCTCCCAGCGAAAGTTTTTGCCGATGGCAGTAATCGGTGATTGATTCGCCCGCGACGAACTCCATGGCGAAATACGGCAAGCCTTCAACCGTCGCGCCCCCGTCCAGCAATCGCGCAATATGCGGATGATCCAGTCCGGCCAGAATTTGCCGCTCGCGCAAAAAACGTTCGCGCACAAAATCCGAATCCATTCCGCGTTTGATGATCTTCAGCGCGACTCGTTGGTCGAATTGCTGATCGTCGCGCGCGGCTTCGTAAACAGTGCCCATACCGCCGCGACCGATCAGGCGGGTCAAACGATAAGGCCCGATGTGCCGGCCCAACATTTCATCGGCAGGTTCATTGGTTACAGCGAACGTGGCGTGCCTGATTGGTTCTTCCAAAAAGCCGTCAGCGGTTTCGTGGGCCAGCAGTTCCAGCACCTCGCGGCGCAACTCTTCATCGCCGCCGCAAACGCTGGTCAGATAAGCTCCGCGTTCTGCGGTTGGACGATCCACAACCGTGCCGAAAATTTCTTCTATGCGTTGCCAGCGTTCGGGATTCATTTCAACTCCGGCTGAGTTCGCGGTGCAACCAGGCACGCGCCAATCGTGTTTCGTTGTTGATGGTGGCGGTGGAAAGATTCAGCGCGGCGGCGGTTTCTTCCAGGCTCATACCGCCGAAATAACGCAACTCTATGATCCGCACTTTGCGTTCGTCGAATGTCGCCAGCGCGATCAATGCGTCGTCCAGCGCCACCAATTCCTCGGCTTTTTCGTCTGAATACACCCAGGCTTCTTCCAACGACAATTCCACTTCGCCGCCTCCGCGTTTGGCTGCCACGTGCGTTCGCGCATGCTCAACCAGAATTTGCCGCATCAATCGCGCGGCCACTCCGAAAAAATGACTGCGGCTTTGCCATTCAGGAGAATCCTGTTTGACCAGGCGCAAGTATGCTTCGTTGATCAACGCAGTCGGTTGCAGTGAATGATCGGCGCGTTCGCGGCGCAGATAGCTTTGCGCCAGGCGGTGGAGTTCCTGATAAACAATTGGCATCAGCAGATTGAGCGCAAGCTGATCGCCCTGGCTCCATCGCAGCAGCAGCGGCGTGATTTCATTAGGTGGCGGCGTTTGCATAGGCTCAATTTTGCGTCCCCGCCCAAAAAGAAGTCAAAGATCATTTGCAAAAGCGGCAGGCGGTTAAAACGAATCGGCGCCGCTGGCCGACAACTCGATAAGGTTTTGCGTTGTCAGTCAGCGGCGCCGATTGTTTTTGTTTAGGAGTGAATGCTTTTTTACGGCGCGAAGTAACCAGACATATCAATCACCAGATCAGTGCCGGCAGAGGAGTAGCGTTTGAAAGCTCCATCTGCTCCCAGGCCTACGATGAAGTGGCGGTTGAAGATTTGTCCGGCCAGGAAGTTTGAAGTGGCTACCAACGGTTGTGCGGCGTTGCTGGGCCAGAAGGTCAGGAAGCCGCCTGCAACTACGTTGACCGTAGTCGCATTGCCGACTACCGCTTTCGCCGTGGCGGGGATGTTGACGCAAGTTCCTGTCGCCAGTTGGGTGTAAGTCACTCCGCCAGCCATTGGCGCTCCCGGAGTAAAACATCCGGACTCGCCCGCTCTGGTGTCAAGCAACCTGATTGGAGCCGCCAGCGAATTGAACAGCAGCCCTTGCCCGTTCAAGTCGTTCAACTGAGTGCTGTAATAGCCAGACACGTCAATCACCAGATCCGTAGTCACGGTTGTAAAGATTTTGAATTCACCGCTCGGCGAAAGGCCAACAGTGAACGGCGCGTTCATGATGTTGCCGGTCAGGAAGTTCGAGCTTGCGACAAACGGCTGAGCGGCGTCCGCCGGATACAGCGTCAGATAGCCTCCGTTCTGCGGCCCAACCGTAGTCGCGTTTCCAACCAGAGCCTGCACTCCCGCCGGAATCGTCACTCCGCCACAAGACGTGATGCCAAGCTGCGTCGCGTTCATCCCGCCTTGCAGCGGCGCTCCCGGAGTGAAACATCCGGCTTCGCCAGCGCGAGTTTCCAGCAATCGAATCGGCTTCGGCAGCGGATGGAAATACAAACCGCCAGCCGCAGGCGGAGCGTAATAACCTGTCACATCAACGACTACGTTGGTGTTCGTGACGACGAAGATTTTGAAAGCTCCGTCGTTCGCTCCAAGCCCAACCGTGAAGACATTGTTCAAAATCTGATTCGGCGTGAAGTTGGAATTCGCCACAAAGGGCTGAGCGGCGTCGCTTGGAATAGCGTCAAAAATAACCTCCGCCTGATTCAACCGTAGTCACATTCCCGGTCAGAGCTCTGGCATTAGCCGGAATCGTCAACCCATCACAAGTCCTGCCCGCCGCCGTCTGCGTCCGAGAAGTCCCGCCTGTAATCATCGCCCCCGGAGCATCACACCCCGAAGCCCCTGGCCGCGTGTCCAGCAGGCGAACAGGATGCGCCAGCGGATAAAACTGCAATCCTCCGCCGCCACTGCCTCCACTAATGGTCACAGCCAGTCTATGATCCTGACAGCCGGATTGTGCAACAGCCGTGATGGTGAAGTTGAATGTTCCCACTGCGGTCGGTGCCGGATAAAGTCGCTCCGACTAAATTCGGCCTGTCGACGGACTGGCTGACGGTAAAGCTGCTGAGCAACGGCGGTGCTTGCCGACGCGCTGAGCATCTGGGTGGGATGGCGAACGCCATTCACCATCTGGCAGCGTCGAAGGACTGACCAAAATGACCGGACATCCGCCGCTCTGCCCACCGACCAGAAAGCCTCCCTCGACGGAGTATTGGCCACCGCTGGATGCGCCAACTGCACTTTGCCCGATCACCCCATTTTCGGCGTAACTACCGCCGGAGCTTGCGCCGCCTCCGCCCGCAATGACCGATTGCGTGATGTTGTAACTGCCTCCGCTCTGCGCTGGTTCAACTGTGGCTTCAGCGTTTTCAGCCGTGAGCAATCCCTGAGGGCCGATGCGGGCTGCGGCGGAATGACCGCGCCATTGTTCACTTGCCCGGTAGGCGTATACGGTCAAGCCCGACAAGGCCACCAGGGCCATCAGCAGTGTCAATTTCGTTTGTCGCCAATTGGTATTCATCTTTTCTCCGTTTCACATGCCATGCGCTGTCGGCAGTTGCCGGGTTGAATTGAATGCGCCGCTTTCTCAATGGCGCAGCGGCTCACCTATTATTGGGGCGCGTGACAGGCGCAGCATCTTTGTTGTTTTGCTCGCGCGCTGCCTTTTCGCGTTGTTCCTTCATCTGCCGCATCTGCTCCGGGCGTTGCGCCCACTCCACGCCCTTCTCCTCCGGTTGTTTGAAAAGTTCCGGGCGGAGGTAGTAGCCGCGTTCCTTTTCCGCTTTCTCTTCTTCGATGGGCATGCGGTGCGCGTTGGCGTAAGCGTCTTGCCGAATGCCGGTCACTTGCCACGACACTTCAACCTGGGGTTTGTCAGTCTTGATGGTAAAGCGATTGTTTTTGATTTTGCTGGACACGATGGCCTGGGCAAACGTGCCGATGACAGTCAACTGATAGCGGAAATCACGG
>JBGAPB010000395.1:0-6484 GCA_044221525.1 Blastocatellia bacterium
GTTGAGGCTTTTCCAGATTGACGCTGAAACCGCTTTGTTCAAGTGCGACTTCAAAAGTCCTGAGGGTGTCGGTGACCACATGTTCGACGTCGGTTTGTTCAAACTGATAGGTTTTCTGGCCGGATTCGATCTTGGAAAAATCCAGAATGTTGTTGATCAACTGGGTCAAGCGGCGGCTTTCAGTTTCTATGTATTCACCGTATTCGCTGATCTTGCTTTGCTCTTTGACGCGGCCCATTTTCAAAAATTCACCGAAGACTCTAATCGAAGCCAACGGCGTTCGCAGTTCGTGCGAGACGTTTGAAACAAAGTCTGCTTTCATTTGTGACAATTTCACCGCGCGTGACGCTGTGCGCAACGCCAGCACGATGCCTCCGATTAACACCAGCGCAGTCAATGCGGAAAACGCCAGATTGATGAGAAAGTATCTGCGGCTCCATTCTTCCTCGGTCATGTTTTTCATGCGAATGCCCAGATACCAGTCAGTGTATATGAATTGGAATCGCGCTCCGGCTTCATAAGCTTTGCCTTCGTATTGCTGGTTGGCGAAGATCAATTGTTCATCACGGTTCATGACCGAAACTATCATGTCGCGGCTTTCGTCAGGGAACCAGTTCGGAGTTAATTCGGCAATGGCGGGGGAAAGGTAATCGTTGACGAAAACCTGGTCGTCCAAAAACATTCCGGCAACGCCGACTACGCGAGACTTTTCGTTCACTATCGGTTTGACGATGATGCGATTTTTTGGATCGCGTTCATCTACGGTCACTTCAGTAGATTTTGGAATACTCTTCGTCATGATCATCGCCATCCAGTTTGCAGCGGCGGAATGCGCGGCACTTCGTTCCTGTTCCTGAACCTCACTTGATTTGCCCATTTCGCTGGAATAGACAAACGCGCAAGTGGCTGGATCGTAAAAACTGATGGTGACGTAAGACGGTTCAGATGGGCCGCTGATAATACCGACGAATTGCAATCTGGAACCATTGAACTGGTGGTTGATGAAATGATTTTTGACCTCTTTGAAGTCAATGGCCGTCCTGGGGTCGTAATTCGGGTTTGGGTAGTTGTGGTTAAATGCCGTGTGAGGAACATTCAGGGTGGCTTCGATCTGAGCTTCATAAGGCGTAAGCACCTTTCTGAAAACCTCTGACAGATAACGCCGCATATACGCTTTGCGCTGATAAGGCAGTGTTGCTTCCAGTTGCGACAGAGATTTGTATTGCAGCCATAAATGCGCCAGCAACGGAACCGCCACAGCGATCAAACCAACCCAAAGAATGTTTTGTCGCAAAAACTTTTTCAGTTTCGACATCCTCTTTACCTCGGCCAAAGTATACATCGGCTCAAACCTATTCACGCTGGCAGCGTTCGACCTTTTACAAAAGCTTTACAGCTTTTACCCGTTTTTACTCCCTTTTGAAGACATTTACTCCTCTTTGTACGAGACTGCATCTGGCTTAAGACAGACTATTTGTTTACACGTGCAGTAACCGGAGTAAGGAGAGGTTTTCAACATGCCAAGTGAAGCAGCATTGAAATCAATTGAGTTGGAAGTCGCCCCACAGCCGCGCCCGTCACTGACACTGGTCAATCAACGGGCAATTTCTTATGACAGCTACGAAAGCTTTGTCGGAGTCAGTCAAAATGTCACCGACCTGAAAAATTTCATCGGTGCGCAGGCGACCCAAACTCAGCCGGTGTTACTGATCGGAGAGCGAGGGTTGCGACAGGAGCAGATTGCCCGCGTTTTGCATCAAGCAAGCGCGCAATGGTCGCAGCCGTTTTTTGCCGTCAACGCTCATGGATTGAGCAGCGAAGCCCTGCACGGGTTGCTGTTCGGACCGCAGGGAATGATAGAAACGGTCAAGCAGGGAACGATTTACATTAATGAACTGACCTGTCTCCCTTTGCTGCTGCAACAACGGTTTGCCGTTTATTTGGAAGAGCATCGCTGGCGGGAACGCGGCAGCGGAGGCAGCAAGCAACGGTTGATCTTCGCCTCTCTGAGTGGAACCCGGTGGATCGAACGGCGGAAAAACAGAATCGCGTCTGGTCTGGTCGAAATGCTGCGGCCGTCAAGCTTTACCATTAAACCGTTACGCGAACGTAGCGAAGACATTCAATACCTGACCAAACATTTGCTGGCGCGAATTGCTCATCGTCAGCACAAAAGGACCACGAAATCACCGCCGAAGCATTGCACGCCCTGCAGGAATACAACTGGGAAGGAACATAGACGAGCTGAAGGTTTGTAGAAAAGCCTTTGATGAATTGCCCGCCACCGCCGCAAATTGATGAATCGGTTTTGCCTTCCCGTATTCGTTACGCGCGACTGAAATCGCTGCTGCCGGAAGGCGTTGACCTGCCGGACATCGTGGACGACTTTGAACGCAATCTGGATTGCGACAGCATTGCGCCACGCGGCAACAGTCAAAACCAAAGTCGAAGCTGTTAGTTTGCGCGCAAACGCTGAATATGAAGTTGAAGCGATCGCCGATCAAGGCCGGCCTTTGCTCTAAAGCAGTGGACGAACAAAGAGGAAACCATGATCACTTTTCTCAAACTGACTTGCTTTGATCGCCGTCGCGCTGCTGGCTCAAATGCCTGGCCGCGCAGAACAGAAAACCTCGCTTGATGATCTGGCTTGGCTGGCTGATGCTGGGAAAACAACCGCGCTGGCCGCACGCCGAAGAACGTTGGACAAAGCCCAAAGGCGGGATTTGCTGCTCGGCACAGGCCAGACAATCATGACGGCAAAGACAATCCAACGGTCTGCGTGAATTCACGACAAAGGCGAGATTTACTTTACCGTAAAACCATCCGGCTCAGCCGGAAGCTTCGTTCACTGGTTTCTTATGCTGACGGCAAAGCTACGTTTGAAGATCCAGGCATCGATTTTTCTCAGCGAGTGATTTATGGCAAACAGCCGGATGGTTCATTGCTGGCTCGCATCGAAGGCGCCATGAACGGTCAGAAGCGCGGAATTGATTTCCCGTTCAAACGCGCCAAGTGTGAATAGAGTAGTTGCAATTGATGCTTAGAGTCCAAGCTTCAGCTTGTTCAAGGTAAAGTCTACAACCCGAAGGTTGAACTCTGGAATGATGCTGCTGCCGCAGTTTTCGCAGGCACCGCAACACCAGAGATCACGGTCAGGCAAGCTGGTTATGTTTGCTGCTGGTGGTGCCTGCTAAAACCGCGGCGATTTTCACGCGGTACTTCTATTTCTTTTGGGCCCCTCCCAAAAGTTGGACACATAGTCAGCCAAGCTAACATCCACGTCGCATTCACAGCGAGCCAGTCCTGAAAATAAGTTTAACTTAGCAAAGGAAACCAAATATGCCGAAACAACTTTTAGTCAAAAACTTTGTGAAGCCGTTATTGCTCGTTTTTGTTCTGAGTTTTCCGATCACCGAAGTCGCTTCTCAGGTGCAGCAGTATGAAAAGGCTGATTTTATGTTTAGTAATGCCGACTTGTCGGTTTTGATGACTCTGGCAGATCAAATGAAGGTGAATTTGCTTTTTGATAGTTCAGTGAAAACCGCGCCGATTAAATTTGAACACAAGAACATGATGATGCGCGAGGCTTTTGACAAACTACTTGAGCAGGCGGAGTTGGCGAGTATCCCATTCGACCGAAGCATTATTGTGGTTTTTCAGAACACGCCGGAAATTGCGCAACGGATTCAAGAAGCAAGCATTTGGACAATTTCTGACCTTAAGCAAGGTGTAGAGGCAAGATGAACCAACCAGAATGACGATTGGCTGAAAATGCTGAAAGAGCTGCAGGAGGAGAGCCTAATGCGATACAGCTTGAAAAATGTGTCTTTGAAAGCGGCGGTTGCGACACTGGCTCGGCAACTCGATTTCGTGGCTGATATTTGATGAATCGGTCAAAAACGAAAAGTTTGATCTGGTATTTCATCGGCTACTCCAATCAAAGTGGTTGAGAGTGTCTTTTCCAGCCAGAAGCTGTTGTGATTCTGGATGGTAACGATACTGTTTTTGCCGATTCTGCTACTAATAAATACGAAAAATTATTGCCTGACGGCAAACCTAAGCCCCGAATTGAATAGATGACAACAAAAAAGCCGACTGATTTATCTTCGGCCTGAGTTTTTTGCTTGAGATGACGAGTCGTAGTTAATCGTAATATTCCAACCCCAAATGAGTAATTAACTCTTCGCCGCGCAAATGTCGCAAGGTTTTTCAGCTTCATCAATCAACGAACACCGTGTTCGGGGTAAAGCTGAGGCGCGCACATCGGCGATTTGAAGTAAAACGACAGCTTCATTCCTGAATCCCGCGCATTCCCGTCCGTTGAGCCAAATCCATAAACAGAGCCAACGCAAAACAATCGGCGCAGCCAGAATCGAGTCGCGGCAAAGGAAGTCAATCTTGATCTGCATCGGGTAACCCAGCCACAAAGATGTCTATGTTGTCCCAGCCTTCTTTGTTGTCACCGCGCGGCGGGTATAGTTGATTCGCACGATGTGCGAAAAGTCTGCGTAAAGGTCAGGTGTCCCCAGGCTGCAAAATATACCCGCGACCGAAAGCTTCGATTCTTCTTTGGTTTTGAAGGAGCCTGGATCGTCCAGTACTTTCGCTGTCGCGGTTGCCCAGAATGTTTGCTGAATACCAACCGTAGCCCCAGCATTCGCGCTTTCAATCCCGGAGCAACAAAGTCTTCATCAACGCCCGCTGGTCTTAAAGTCTTTGCCGCACAGAGGCAGGTTTGTTTTCAGCAAGTCTGCAGGTGATTGCCGGAATGTCCACGGTCAGGTTCTGGCGCCCGTTGGCGAACTTACCTGATTTCAGGCCGTGGCCGGTAAATCATTGAAGGAGCGATGGCTTCGTGATTTTCCTTCATCGCCTTTTCAAAGCTGGCCAGTGCGCTTATGAACCGCGTGTTGTTTGATGAAAACTGGTCGAAGCGCACCACACCATCACCAACCGCGAGCATTTGTTTTTCTTTTTGAACTTCGGCGATGTCGGCCATCAACTGTTCGGCTAACCACTTTTGGTTTTGCCTTTTTTAATGCTCCTTCCAGCGCCCAGACGTTTAACGTATTCCTGATCGAAGACGGCAGGCATCGGCTTGATTTTGGAAAGCTGCGGCTTTAATTGCAGCAGGATTTCTTTTCCAGTGCCCGGCATGCATCGCGGTCTGTAAGCGTTGTCTTCAAACGTCCGGTGCCGAAAACCAGATCATTCAGCCCGCCAGCGGCACGAAATCTTTAATCAGCGGGTTGCGACCATCTGTGCGTTTGCCCAGCCGGATAGTCTCATCTGAGTCAAACGCTAATCGTCAGCTTGCATCTTTTTGATGGTCTTCAGACCTGGCGATGAAAGCGGTTGAGATCATCCCATCCCGACCAGCAGTAAAATCAAAGCTTGCCTTTAGGTTCGGCAATCGGTGCTCCTTTTTCGATCATAGCTACACTCTCCTTGTTGATGATGAAACGTGGTTTGAATCGTCAGGCAGAGTAGTTGGAAGAAGTGAGCAGCGTCTTGCGCGATCTTGGTGGAATCTTGTCGCTGGCTTGCAACAGAGGAAGGCCCACCTGTTTTTGGCGCGCCGCCGACCAAAGCCAGAACTCCACCATCAACATCAATAGCAGTTCCAGTGACAAACGAAGCTGCGTCGGTCAGCAGAAAGGCTATGACTTCGGCGACTTCGGTGGGATGGGCGATGCGGGCGAGCGGGTGCATGGCTTCGCAGGCTTGGATAATTGAGTCGGGAGTTGGGTCGAGAGAAGCTGTCCAGCGGAACATCGGCGTGTCCACAGTTCCCGGACAAACGCAGTTCACTCGTATGCGTTCGGCTGCGTAATCCACCGCCATTGAACGAGTCAGTCCCAGCAGCGCGTGTTTGCTGGTGACGTAAGCCATCGCTCCGCGTTGAGAAACATGCGATTGGACGGAGCCTACGTTAACGATGGAGCCTCCGCCGTTTTGCCGTAAGTGTGGAATCGCTGCGCGTGAAACCAAAAAGGCTGCGGTCAGATTGACGGCCATTACTTCCTTCCAAAGTTCCATCGAAGTCTGCTCGGCATTGCCGTAACGTTGAATGCCTGCGCTGTTGATTACGGAATTGAGCTGTCCGAAAGCTGTTACGGTTTCGGCAACAACTCGGTCGGCTTCTTTCGGAATGGAAAGGTTGGCTTGAATGAAGATTGCGCGGTTTGAATCATTGAGCGAAGTCAAAGCTTCCGCGCCTTTGTCGGCTTGGACATCAACAATGGCTACGCGAGCGCCGCGTTCGTGGAGTAGTTGGACGGTCGCCAAGCCTATGCCGCTGGCGCCGCCGGTGATTATGGCTGTCAGGTTGGCGTAATCCTGTGTCATTTAATCGGCTTGAAAAAATATGGCCATAGAAGGTTAGAGTCCAAGCTTTAGGCTTAAACAAGCTGAAGCTTGGACTCTGAACCCAACTGTTACTTGGCTTTCTTCGCTGTGAATTCGGTCGGCGGCACGTCGCGGC
>JBGAPB010000043.1:0-24599 GCA_044221525.1 Blastocatellia bacterium
GCAGCGGTTTATCTGTGGAAACAGTTGCGTTCAGGTTCGGCCAACACGGTCGAAAGCCTGACAGCGGCGCTGGCGTCATCGTTCAATATTAACGACGACCTGGCGGAGTTGGACACACGCGAGTTTCTGGCGGAGTTGAATAGCAACGGGCTGATTTTCCATTCGGATTTCGGCGTGACGGTTTCAAACCATGCATTGGCGGCGACAAATGGCGATTTGCCAGCTTACGAACCGCCACAACTGACCTTGTCGAATTCGTTGACACAAGTCACACTTTCTGGCTCCTCGACAATTGCGACGAATGCCATCGGCGGCTAATACCATTGCGGATTGCGGATTGTGGATTGCGGAATCTAACCGCCTTCCACATCCGCAACTCGTGATCTAACCCAGTATGCCTGCCATCACGCTGGCGATTTGCGGCAATCAGATTTTAATCTCGGCTCGCTCGCCGCGCCTCATCCGCCTCTTCGCTGATTACTTCAGCTACTACTCTCCACTTCTCTTTACTCCAAACGATCAACCGCCTTTTTCGGCGAAACATGGCTCAGTGCTTCAAATCGAATTGAAGATGCGCGACCAAATGCCGTCGCGCGAAGTATTGATTCCGGCAACGGCTGAACTGGTTTCGCAAACCGGAGTCGTCAGCTTATGGCAGGAAAAAGGCGCTGGTCGGGGATCAGTAATTCGCAGCACGCAATCCGCAATTGGCGAAGCCATAGGCCGATACTTTTTCGATTTAGGAGTTGCCGCTTTCCGCGTGGATGTTGAAGCCGGAAAAGGGATTGGCCTGGTCACGCCAGAAGCAATGGAATATCCGCACATTTTGGCAAACACTTATGCGCTGTTTGCCCTGCTGCTGATGTTGCGATCGCGGCGACTTTATCATTTGTGCTCGTTGGCAGAGACGAAACAGCGGCTTTTCTGACGCCGCTGAAAAAGTATTTTCACATTGGCGATGAATTGTTCAACCGTTGGCCTAAGTTGAATGAAGCCACAAAATATCATCAATATCTGGATCGCACCTGTGTTGGCGGCCTGGAGTTTTTCAAAACGCGCGAACTGGCTGAAACCAGATTCCGAAAGATTGGCCACATCGTCCTGCCGCAAATTGTAAATGAACCGTTCAGCCGTCTTGAACCACTTTCGCGCAGCGAAGCTCTGCTGCGTTTGGCAGAACAAAGCATGTTCTTTCAGCTTTGGCGCGACCACACCGCCAGCCAATGGCAATGGTTGAATGAGCTGGCGTCCGATGCTCAATGCCATCGTTTGTTTTCAGCCGCGGATTTACTTGCTGACCCACAGGCCGCCGCCAGAGTTCTTGGCAAAGCTAGAAAGTAGAGCGAACAAAGATCGAAGGGTTGTTGATGCCTTTGGCAAAAAGGTAAACGCGGTTGCCAGATGGCGCGGCGGCCAGAGCCACATCGGTTGAGCCTGGGTTGGGCAACATTTGCCAGCCGCTCCATGAGCCGGTTTCGCTGGCGACGTTGACGTAAGGCGCGCGGTCGTTGGCTCCTTTGATGAAGAGGAACAACTGGCCTTCGTTCGTTATCGCAGTGATTGGCGAATCCGTGCGGGCTGCGCCTGGGACTTCGCCGTAAGGCGTCCAATCGCCGTTCACGGTGCGGGTTCGCATCAGAACCCGTTTGGAAGTCAGCCCCTTGATGAACAGGTAAAGCTCGTCCTGAAAAGCGATTACGGTGGGTGTGATGTCTGTGCTGCCTCCGCCGGGAACCAACTGCCAGCCGCCCCAATACCTGCCGCCCGGAGCCAACTCGTTCAGGTAAATTCGGCGATCCTGTCCCAAAGCACAGAGCACTAAACGCCCGTTGATTGTTGCGCTGGTGACGGCTGTTGGAGTCACCATCGTTCCGGGAACATCCTGCCACGGTTGTATGGTTTCAGTCGTTTCGTCAGGCGAAAAAAACTTATGCTGTATGACGCCTTCCGGTTTGACAGCAAAAGCGTACATCCGCTGGTTATGCTGGCTGCACGACAGCGCATGCGGCGTAATGATACTGAAAGGATCGCGTCGCCAGCCCTGCCAACTGCGCGGTTCTCCGTCAGGGTCTGGCAAGACCGATTGCTGCGGCTGGCGCAAGCGATTTAGATAAACGCCTCTGTCGCCGGAGCCTTTGCCGAACAGCAGCACCTCGCCGTTTGGATCAGTCGCTGCTGATGGCGCGCGGTCTGTCAGGAAACTGCCGGGGATGGTCTGCCAGTCGCCCCAGTTTGGAATCCTGGGCTTTTTGATGGCAAAGCAGCAGGATTCGATTTCAGTACCTTGCCAGTTGAAACCCTGGCTGGACCAGCGGCCTGGGACTCGGCCAGCCAGTTGTTGAGTGTATTTCTGACCATCCCAACCGACTTCCCACAACTCGCCGGTCAGTTCGTTGTTGACGATCATTTTGCCGTAACGGAGCAGGAACTGACTGGCGCTGACTGAAAACAATCTGTTTTCGCGTTCGCGGTCGAAACAAATTTGGGTTTGATAAAACGTCGAGCCTGCTTGGGGAATGAATTTAATGTCTTCCGCCGCAAAACCGATATTGGCTAGCAGAGTGACGGTCAGGTCATTGCTGATGGCGTAAATTTCTCCGCCGTGTGGGTCGTCGTCGCCATAACCTTCGCAACCTACGATGATGTTTTGGGCGTGTGGCCCAAAAGTGACAGGAGCCACAGCGACGCCTTCCAATCGCAAATGCAGGTCAATCAAAAACTCCGCCGATCCGTCAGCCGAGACCAGATAAACTTTGCCATCGCTTTCGACTGCTATAAGTTTGCCGCCGAATTGGCCTTCGGTGTCGAATGCCAGTCCGCCCCACAAACTGCCGGTTGAACTAAGCTTGGTGAATAAATCGTTCAGCACTTCGCCGTTTGCAGATAGCCTGGAAATTTCAGTGTTCGGTCCTCGACCGATGAAAATTTCTCCAGGAATAAAACCGGCGTCAACAGGTGGCCCGCTTTCGGGGACTACGACAATTTTTGATTCGACTTCGCGGTAAGTGTGAAAGCCTGGCGCAAACGGAGTGCGCGAGCCGTCCGCCGCAACCAGATTCAAAATCTGATTCCGCCCGAAGACGAAACCGGATGGCGAAAGCGAAACAATCAGGCGATCCAGCCCCCAGTGATAAGCCATGCCTTTCGGATTGCTGAAACCAAGCGGCGGCTGGAAGTCTCCTCGAAAAGCAGTGACTTCAACGAAACTGTATGGAGTGTTAGAAGGCGGAATCGTAACGGCGATGGGGGTGGCTGGTGTTGGTGGCATAGGTTGAGCCTCAGAATGAAAAGCAAAGACGCAAAAGCCCAAAGCGATTTTTGATCTCTTTGCGCCATTGCGTCTTTGAATTGAGAAACTTGTTAGCTGGCATGAGCGCTGGCAGCTTGCAACCGATTTGCGTAAAGCGGAAAGCGCGCGGTCAGTTCTTTGACTTTGGTGATGATGTTTTGGCGCACGGTTTCATCAGCCGGAGTTGCCAGAACTTCGGCGATCAAGGCGGCGATTTGCGTCATTTCAGTTTCGCCCATTCCGCGCGTCGTGACCGCCGGAGTTCCCAAACGAATGCCGCTGGCTTTCATCGGCGGATTGGTGTCGAAGGGAATGGTGTTTTTGTTGACCGTGATGTGCGCCGCTTCCAGAGCCTTTTCGGCGTCTTTGCCAAGAATGCCTTTCGAGAAAACATCCATCAGAAAAACGTGGTTGTCCGTTCCGCCTGAGACGATGCGGAATCCGTTGTCAGCCAGGGCATTGGCCAGTGCGTTGGCGTTTTTGACGACTTGTTGCTGATAGGCTTTGAACTCAGGCTGCAAAGCCTCTTTGAAGGCGACAGCTTTGGCCGCGATGATGTGAACCAGCGGGCCGCCTTGAATGCCAGGGAACACGTTGCGATCCAGGTCTTTGGCAAATTGTTCTTTGCACATCGCCAGTCCGGCTCGCGGCCCGCGCAAGGTTTTGTGCGTGGTAGTCGTCACGAAATCGCAATGCGGAAAAGGTGACGGATGCAATCCTGCCGCAACCAGCCCGGCAATGTGAGCAATGTCAGCCATCACCAACGCGCCGACTTCCTTGGCAATCGCGGCGATGCGTTCGAAATCAATCACGCGCGAATAAGCCGAAGCTCCGCAAACGATCATCTTCGGTTTGTGTTCGCGCGCTAAAGCTTCCATCTGGTCGTAATCAATAGTCTCGTCTTCTTTGCGAACTCCGTATGCGACGATCTTGTAACCTTTGCCTGAAAAGTTCAGCGGATGGCCGTGAGTCAAATGGCCTCCGTGCGACAAATCCATTCCCAAAACTGTGTCGCCGGGGTGGCAGGCTGTCAGGTAAACGGCCATGTTCGCCTGACTGCCGGAATGCGGCTGGACGTTGACGTGTTCGGCTCCAAACAACTGTTTAGCTCGGTCAATTGCCAGGCTTTCGACAACGTCGGTGAATTCGCAACCGCCGTAATAGCGTTTGCCGGGATAACCTTCGGCGTATTTGTTGGTAAAGACGGAGCCAGCGGCTTCCAGTACGGCTTCTGAGACGAAGTTTTCCGAAGCGATCAGCTCCAGGCCTTCGTGCTGGCGGCGGGTTTCGTTTTTGATTGCGGCATAAATCTCAGGATCGAATTCGGCAAGCGAATGATAGTGGTTATATGACATTGTTTGGTTCAGTCCTTCTAAAAAGTTTGGAGTACCGCTTTCAGGCGGAGTTTTCGTTTATTCTTCAAGCTTTGAAATTTTTTCGATGCGCGGGGTGTGGCGTCCTCCCGCGAAGTCAGTTGTTAAAAAAGTGCGCGTGATCTGTTCAATCGTTTCAGGCGGAGTCGTGCGACCTCCGACGGCAAGGATGTTGGCATCGTTATGTTCGCGCGACAGTCTGGCCGTTTCTCCATTCCAGGCCAGAGCCGCACGAATGCCATGAATTTTGTTGGCGGCGATGGAAACGCCTATGCCGCTGCCGCAAACCAGAATGCCTCGCTCAACTTCGCCGGAGGCGACTCGGCGGGCGACCTTTTCAGCGTAATCAGGGTAATCCACCGACTCTTCGGTATATGTGCCCAGGTCTTCATACTCGATACCCATTTGGTCGAGTGTCTTTTTTATGATGTTTTTGCCAGGAAACCCGGCGTGGTCGCTGGCGATCAGAACCTTGCTCATCGGCTTTTGCTTCTTTCGGGAGAGAATCGTTTGAAGTAGGGCGCATGCTAGCGCAGCCATTTTTGATTGTCGAATGCAGAAGGCTGAACGATTAATGATGAATGATGAACGCCAATTGCGGATTACTGAACTGGAAAGCATACTGCTACTTCTTTGAACAACACAGATTCAACGGGTAGCAAATGAGCGAACTCGAAAAGCCAGCGCCTAGAAATTCATCATTCATCATTCATATTTCAGCAATCATGGCAGTGTTTGCCGCGATGCTGGCCGTTTCATGGCGGCGTTGGACTTCGCCGATTGCCGACAGCGGGCGGGAAATGGATTTGCCCGCGCGATTGTTGCAGGGCGAATGGCTTTACCGGGACGTTCACCATATTTACCCGCCGTTTGCGCCTTACTTCAATGCCTTGCTGTACAGAGTTTTTGGAGTGCATTTGGATGTTTTGCATGCCGCCGGAATCATCTGTTCAGCGATCATTGCCGCACTTTGTTACCGGATAGCACGCCGATTGTTTGAACCGGTCGAAGCAGCATTAGCCACAATTGCTGTTGTAGTTTTCTGCATCTTCAAACCAGCGGGGAACCTGATTCAGCCTTATGCTTTTGCGGCTCTTTACGGTTGCCTATGCTCGCTTGGAGTTTTGCTGCTGACGTTGCGCCACGCTGAAAATCGGCGGAGCAGGGAATTGATCTTCGCCGGATTGCTAATCGGTTTGGCGGCAATCACCAAACAGGAATTCGCTCTGGCCGCTGCCGCGACGGTGACGGCATCGCTGCTTTACCAACATCTGCTGAGCTTCAAATCTCAAATCTCAAATTTCAAAAGGCTGATTTCGGATTTACTGTTTGCAGCTTTGCCAGCATTGTTTATTGCCTTGCCAGTTTACGGCTGGCTGTTTGCCAAACTCGGCTGGCAAACTCTGGTCGAAGATTGCCATTTGTTTTACACGCATTTGCCGGCGTCACTGGTGTTTTACAACGCACAGCGGACGGGATTGGATCATCCTTTGTTGTCGCTGGCACAAATGATCGGAGCAGCGGCAGTGGCTTTGGCAGCTTTGAGCTTTGTCGTGTTAATTGGCGACCGGTTGCGGAAAGTTTTGAAATGGTCGGCGACGATTCTGGTCGGTTCATTTACGGCCATAACCCTAATCAAATTAGTCGTCGGCAATCAGTGGGACGGCAGCCCTCTCAGGGCTTTGCCGTTTTTGCTGCTTGCGACAATTGGAGTTGAGTTATGGCGACTGTTCAGAATACCTGCTTTGGCCGAAATACCGCCTGAAGGTGGGACTCTGAACGGCGCGCTTTTCATAATCGCCGTCTATAGCTTTGCCATTCTAGCCAGAGTCGCCTTGCGAGTGCCGAGCGGCGGAGCTTTCGGCGGATTTTTTTTGCCGACTTCGCTGATTCTGTTCTGTCACCTGTTTTGGCGAACCCTGCCTGATGCAATTGGGCGATGGACTGAGGATGCGGTTTCTCGGAATCGCGCAAGGTTTATAGGACGTTGTCTGCTGTTCGTCACGATTTTGGCCGGAGCTGTGACCTTCGGCATTCGGTATCGCAAAAACTTCAGCTTTGAAATTCAAGCCGAACGCGGCCATTTGTTTGCGCCGCGAATTACAGGAAGGGAAATTTCTGAAGCTTTGGAGTTCATTCGCAATTCGACGCAACCCGGCGAGGCTATTGCCGTCTTGCCGGAAGGCAGCGACCTGGCCTTTCTGACCGGACGCCGAATTCCATTGCGCCATCAGATTTTGATTCCGGGATTGATGAGCCAGCTTGACGAACAGGCGGCGATCAGTCGTTTGCAGCAAGACCGCGTTCGTTATGTTTTGATCGTCAATCGCCCTATGCGCGAATTTGGCCAGGAAGCTTTTGGGCGTGATTTTTACACTCAGCTTGGCGGGTGGATCGAAGCGAATTACCGTTTGGTGAAAGTTTGCGGGCACACACACAAAGCCGATCCTCAAATCGGCGACTCTCAATTTTTCGTCAAGGTCTTCGAGCGGCTGGACTAAACCATTGCTTGCATTGCCTTGCCCGGTAGTGCAGTATCCGTCCGTCTATTCCTTCTCTCGCGCATCAACGGTGATGCGCCACTTGCCCAAAGTTGTATCGGCGGCGTTTTGGATTGTTCGAGAGCAGGCTGTTAAAAACTCGTAGAAGCCGTTCTCCAGAACGTCCGAACACACCTTCGCTGCTACCGTTCACCGAAGAAAACCTGATTCGAAGCTTCTCTTTTACTCCCTTGATTAGGGAAAGGTACATCTCATGAAACTTTACGTAGGCAACCTCTCGTTCCAGACGACCGAAGAAGAGTTGTTAGACCTGTTTTCGCAAGCAGGCAATGTCGAATCAGCTTCGTTGGTGACTGACCGCGACACAGGACGTTCACGCGGTTTCGCGTTCGTCGAAATGGCTTCCAAAGAAGAAGGCGAAGCCGCTATCAACCAATTTAACGGCCAGGAAGTTAACGGTCGCGCTCTGACTGTCAACGAAGCCCGTCCTAAAGAAAGTCGTGGCGGCTTTGGCGGCGGCGGTGGTCGTGGCGGTGGCGGTGGTCGTGGCGGCTTTGGCGGCGGCGGTGGTCGTGGCGGCGGCGGTGGTCGTGGCGGCGGCGGTGGTCGTGGCGGCGGTTATGGCGGTGGCGGTGGCGGTGGACGCTACTAAGCTAAAACAATTTTGAGACAAAAACATCAGACAGGATTCACGGAATATTTTCAGGACGCTTCAGTGAAGCCGGTCACACGGTTTTTACGGGCGCTTGTTCAATCCGGCGAATTCTGTCTGTTTGTTTTTTGACTATCACAACGCGCGCTTCGAGATATGAAGACGCGCCAGAAGGAAAGTAATGAATTTTGATGAACTGGGATTGCTTCAGCCGCTGGCTGATAGATGTAAATCCCTTGGATTTACCGAACCGACTCCGATTCAGCGACAGGCGATACCTGTCATTCTCGGCGGTTCGGATTTAATTGGCTGTGCCTCGACCGGCACGGGCAAAACGGCGGCGTTTCTGCTGCCGACATTGCAAAAACTAACTACTGAAAAAAGCGTTGGCGGAAAACGGTCTGTCCGGGTTCTTGTTTTGACGCCGACTCGTGAACTGGCTTCGCAGGTTACAGACAATTTGTATCAACTGGATGCGAAGCGAAAAATGAACGCCGTGACAATCGTCGGCGGGGCGAGTTTTAATCGTCAAAACATGGAACTTCGGAAAGGCGCTCAAGTTGTGGTTGCCACTCCGGGACGCCTGACGGATCACATTGAAAATAAAACGATTGATCTTTCCTGCGTCGAGGTTCTGGTTCTGGACGAGGCTGACCGAATGTTGGATATGGGATTTCTGCCGGTGATTCGTCAAATCATCAGCTTGCTGCCCACCGAACGACAAACGCTGTTGTTTTCGGCAACAATGTCCTCTTCGGTCGAAGAAATCGCTCGGCAGTACATGAAGCGTCCCGAAATCGTCAATGTTAATCCTCGGGGCAGAGCTGCCGTGACGGTAAAACAGACCGCTTATCCAGTGGCTCTGGAATCGAAAACAAACCTGTTGTTGCATTTGCTGGAGCGCGAACGCTTTGATCGTGTCTTGGTCTTTACCCGCACGCGACGCGGAGCCGAACGTCTGGCGACTTTGCTGACTGCTCGCAAACATCAGGTCAATCGCATTCACGCCGACCGTACACAGTCGCAACGTGAAGCCGCATTGCGAGGTTTCCGCGACGGACGTTTCCGCGTTCTGGTGGCAACCGATATTGCTGCTCGTGGAATTGATGTGGATTCGATTTCGCACGTTATCAACTTCGACGTGCCTGATGCGGCGGAAGATTACATTCATCGCATCGGTCGCACAGGACGCGCCGGTAATGAAGGCCAGGCTCTGACCTTGTTGACTCCGGTTGACGAACTGTCCATGCGTGCAATCGAACGTTTGACCGGACAAAAAGTTGAACGAGTTGTGGTTGATGGTTTTGGCGGAATGGTTTCTGTATCCGCAAAGTCTTCATCAACTAACGGTGTCAAAAAACCAGTCTCTGGTTTTCGTTCATTCAGCCCGCGCCGTTCAGGCGGCAGAAGATTCGCATAAATCGAATCTACAAACTTGGGGCGATTTTTCGGATCGCCCCTTTCGCTCTATCAAGCGTGCAGTTCGCCAGCCAGCTAAGCTTGCATCAATCCTCAAGATTTCGTAGCCTCGCAGCCGTTCTAACTTCCAGAATCAATTTCAAACCTTATCTTGGGAAAAACGATGAAAGTAATCAGTTCGCGTTCCTGCTTGGCGTTTTTTTTGTTGTTTTCGCTCCTGTTCGCTGCCTGCAATTCACCGGCACCGCAACCAAACGCGACGACACAAACTGCCGAAGTTGCTGCAACGACTTCACCAGAAATTACCGCTTCACCATCGCCAACAACTGTCAATCTGCCGCCATTGCCTGAAAAATTCGCGCAAGTTGAATTCACAGACGTGACGGCTCAGGCCGGAATCAAGTTCCGCCACAACAATGGCGCTTATGGCAAAAAGTATCTGCCGGAAACCACGGGTTCAGGCTGTGCATTTTTGGATTACGACAATGACGGCTGGCAAGACGTTTTGTTGCTCAACGGCATGGACTTTGAAGACGCGCCGAAAAAGAGACGCTCGGTGATGGCGCTTTATCACAATAATCAGAACGGCACTTTTACCGACGTAACTGCCGCAGCAGGTTTGGCCAGACCGATGTACGGAATGGGCGCGGCTATCGGAGATTTCGACAATGACGGTTTCGATGATATTTACGTCACCGCGCTTGGCGAAAACAAACTCTTTCGCAACGCAGGCAACGGTAAGTTCCTGGACGTGACCGCCAAAATGGGAGTCGGCGGAGCCGCGACGGACTTTTCAACCAGCGCCGCCTGGTTCGATTTTGACAAAGACGGCAAACTGGATTTGTTCGTAGCCAATTACGTCGGCTGGACGATTGCGGGCGACCTGAACTGCACACTGGATGGCGCGAACAAAAGTTACTGCACGCCGGAAAGTTACAAAGGCCAGTCGGCTCACCTTTATCGAAACACCGGTAACAAGTTTGAAGACGTGACGGAAAAAGCCGGGGTTGCCGACCCGACCAGCAAAGCGCTTGGCGTAGCGACCTTCGATTACGACCGAGACGGCTGGATTGATCTTTTCGTAGCCAACGACACTCAACCGAACAAGCTTTACAAAAACAACGGCAACGGCACATTTGCTGAAGTCGCCACCACCGCCGGAGTCGCCTTTAGCGAAGAAGGCAAAGCGCGCGCAGGCATGGGCGTGGACTTCGCCGATTATGACGGCAGCGGTTACGCCAGTTTGATTATCGGCAACTTCTCGAACGAAATGCTCGGGGTCTTTCACAACGAAGGCAAGCCCGGATTCTTGTTCGTGGACGAAGCCGCGTCGTCTACGCTGGGTCAGGCGACGTTGCTCAGCCTGACGTTCGGCTTGTTCTTTTTTGATTACGACTTTGATGGCAAGCCTGACATCTTTCTGGCCAATGGCCACGTCGCCGACGACATCAACAAAGTCCAGCCGAAGATCACTTACGCCATGCGCCCGAAACTCTTTCATAACGAAGGCAAAAAGAAATTCACTGAGATGACCGCCAAAGCCGGCAAGCCGTTTACCCGTGCCATTGTCGCTCGCGGAGCCGCTTACGCTGATTTTGACAACGATGGCGACCTGGATGTTTTGATGACGACAAATGGTGGCCCAGCGTACCTGCTCCGCAACGAAGGCGGCAATCAGGCGCGCTTCGCTAGATTCAAAACCGTAGGTGCAGGCTCCAACCGCAATGGCATCGGAGCCAAAGTCACAATCTTCCTGCCCGACGGAACCAGGCAATGGCAAGTCGTCCACAGCGGATCGAGTTACTGTTCGCAGAGCGAATTGACTCTGACTTTCGGGCTTGGCCGTAATGACAAAATTGACCGCGCCGAAATCGAATGGCCGAACGGCAAAGTCGAAAAACTGGCCAGCCTTGCGGCAAACCAGCTTTACGTCGTCAAAGAAGGCAGCGGCGTCAGCGAAAGCAAACCTCTGCCGATGGCCGCTCCATCACCGCAACCTTCGCCGAGTGCGACGATTGCTGTGAAGTAAATTGAACACCTATTTAGTGGGGTTGATCCTATGACAAAAAAGATTGCAAATACTTTTCAACAAGCTCTATGTGGAGTTTTGATTTTGACGGTCAGCCTTTCGCCGATTTCTGCCAGCGCGCAGGATCGGTTGAAGACAATGCCGGGTTACGACCAGTTCCAGAAGATGAGCGGCCAGATTGCTGGTTCGGTCAAGCTGGGAACTTTGCAGGTGAAATGGCTGGATGGCGGCAAAGCTTTTGAGTTTCGACGCGATGGGAAAAATTACCGCTACGACGTGGCGACAAAGACTGCGGTGGAAGCCGAGCCTTCGTCTGCCGCTGCACCTGCGCCGACAGGTCGCTTCGGTCGAGGCGGGCCGGAGCGCGGGCGGCAGTTCGATTCGGCTATGTCGCCGGACGGCAAGCTGAAAGCCTTTTATCGCAATCGCAATCTTTGGTTCGGTGATTCAAACGGCGGCAATGAAACGGCCATCACAACTGACGGCAGCGAAAAGGCCCGCATCAAGTACGGATCGGCAAGCTGGGTTTATGGCGAAGAGTTGAATCAAAACACGGCGATGTGGTGGGCGCCCAGCGGAAAGAAAATCGCCTTTTATCGCTTTGACGAAAGCCCTGTGCCGGATTTTTACCTGCAACTGGATCAAACCAAACTGCAAAGCAAAATGGACATTGAGGCTTACCCGAAAGCCGGTGTAGCCAATCCGATTGCCGATCTATTTGTTTACGATCTGGACACAAAACAGACCGTCAAGTTCGACGTGCGCGACGGCAAACCGTTTGAGAATTCCACCATCGGCCATTACGTCTACAACGTTTTCTGGTCGCAGGACGGAACTGAGTTGCTGGCGAATAGAACCAATCGTCGTCAGAACATCATGGAATTCGTAGCCTGCAATCCTGAAACCGGCAAATGCCGCGTCATCTTGCGCGAAGAGTGGTTGCCAAGCTGGACGGATAACACTCCGGCGATGCGGTTTTTGAAAGACGGCAAAAGATTTGTCTGGACTTCGGAACGAACGGGCTTCAAGAATTTCTACCTGTACGATCTGAGCGGCAAGCTCATTTCCACGCTGACCAATCACCAGTTTGAAGTCGCCAATATCGTTCGCGTGGATGAAGAAGCTGGCTTGCTGTATTACATGGCCCGCAGCGGTGACAACCACATGAAGTTGCAGCTTCATCGCGTAGGCTTGGACGGCAAAGGCGATAAGTGCATGACTGACCCGGCGCTCAATCACACGGTTGACGTTGCGCCGGACGGCAAGCATTTCATTGACATCGCGCAAACTCACAACATTCCGCCGACTACTCGATTAGTCAACGCCGAAGGCAAAGTGATTGACGAGCTGGCCAAGAGCGACACCTCGAAATTCGATCAGCTTGGACTGAAAAAGGTTGAGTTGATTACCTACAAAGCGGCTGACGGTGTCACCGATCTGCACGGTTTGCTGCACTTTCCATCGAACTTCGATCCGAGCAAAAAGTATCCACTGCTGGTCAGTGTGTACGCAGGCCCGGCGACGAACGGAGCGCGCGAAAACTTCACCTTGCCGAATGCGATGACCGAATACGGATTTCTGGTCGCCTCACTGGATTCGCGCAGTGCAGCAGGTCGCGGCAAAAAATTCCTGGACGCGATTTACATGAAACTCGGCGTGGTTGAAATGGACGATCAAGCTGCGGGCGTGCGCTCGTTGTGGAGCCGTCCGTACTTGAACAAAGAGCGCGTCGGCATGTTCGGCACTTCGTATGGCGGATACAGTTCAGCGATGTGTTTGCTGCGTCACCCGGATGTTTTTCAGGCGGCTTCGGCTGGTTCGGCTGTGACCGCCTGGTATCATTACGATTCGATTTATACCGAACGTTACATGTGGATTCCGCAGGAAAACAAAGACGGTTACGAAGCAGGCAACGCGATGAATTACGCCGACAAGTTGAAAGGCCGTTTGATGATTTATTACGGCACGGCTGACAACAACGTCCATCCGAACAACTCCATGCAGTTGATCCAGGCGTTGCAGCGAGCAGGGAAGAGCTTTGAAGTTCAGGTTGGCCCTGACGCCGGGCACTCCGGTTTAAGGCAGGATCGTATGATGGAGTTCTTTATCGAAAATCTGGTGATGAGATAAAGATGAATGATTTCGCCAAAGAAAAAGAGATTTTCTTCAACCACCTGAAAGAATCAGGGTTGAAGAAAACCGGCCAGCGCGAGGTGATTCTGGTGGTCTTCCTGAAAACCGAAGGCCACCTGAGCGCCGAAGACCTTTATAACCTGGTCAAAGCCGAAGACCCTACGGTTGGCTTTACTACGGTTTACCGCACGCTGAAACTGATGTGTGAATGCGGTCTGGCGCGCGAAGAAGGGATGGGCGATGGTTTCAAACGATACGAACACAACTATAACCATCCGCACCACGATCATCTGATCTGCACAGAATGCGGCGACCTGATCGAGTTTTACAGTGAGATCATTGAGAAGAAACAGGACGAAATCGCGCTGACTCATAATTTCAAACCAACGCATCACAGTTTGCGAATCTGGGGCATTTGTTCCGCCTGCCAGAAAAAAAGCAAAAGCAAGGCAGCGGCAAAGTGAAGCCGTATTCCAACAAGAGGAAAAATCGAAATGGCAATCGTCAAAGGTGGCAGCTTTTTGTTTGAAGACCGCGCACCCGAAGAAGTTTTCACACGCGAAGACATCAGCGAAGAGCAGCAGATGTTTGCCGGAGTCGCCGCCGAGTTCATGCAAAAAGAAGTCGTGGCGCGCTCCGAACAGATTTATGCCAAAGACTGGCCGCTGACCCGCGAGTTGTTGTTAAAAGCTGGCGAACTGGATTTGCTGCGAATAGACATTCCCGAAGCTTATGGCGGAATGGGACTGGACAAAGTCAGCTCGGCTTATGTCGGCGAACAGATTGCGCTGATGCCGTCCTTTGGCGCTTCGCTTGGCGCGCACACCACGATTGGGACTTTGCCGATTGTTTATTTTGGCACGGCTGAACAGCGCGAAAAGTATTTGCCGAAACTGGCGACGGGCGAATTGATCGCGGCTTATTGTTTGACCGAACCCGGCTCCGGTTCTGACGCGCTGGCCGCCAAAACCAAAGCCACTTTGAGCGAAGACGGCACGCATTACATTTTGCGCGGCCAGAAAATGTGGATCACCAACGGCGGCTTCGCAGACATTTTCATAGTCTTTGCCAAAGTAGATGGCGAAAAGTTCACAGCGTTCATCGTCGAAAAAGGCCCCGGCGTCATTCCCGGTCACGAAGAAAAGAAACTTGGTTTGGATGGAAGCTCGACGACGGCTGTGATGTTGGAAGACGCCAAAGTTCCGGTTGAAAACGTGCTTGGCGAAATCGGCAAAGGCCATGTCGTCGCTTTTAACATTCTGAATCTTGGCCGTTTGAAACTTGGCAGCCGCAACATAGGCGGCGCGAAGTTCGCTCTGAACAATGCGATTGCCTATTCCAAAGAACGCCATCAGTTCAACCGAGCCATTGCCAGTTTTGGACTTATCAAACGCAAACTGGCTGAAATGGCGATTCGCTGTTATGTGGGTGATGCGCTGGTCTGGCGAACGCTGGGAGCGATTGATCAGTCGCTGGAAACCATCGATTCGGCTGATCCAATGCAGGCGCTCAAAGCCATTGAACAATTCGCAGTCGAATGTTCGATTATCAAAGTTTGGACCAGCGAAGCCCTGGCGTTAGTTACTGATGAAACCGTGCAGGTTTACGGCGGTTACGGGTATTCAAAAGATTATCCGGCGGAGCGAGCTTACCGGGACGCGCGCATCACTCGAATCTACGAAGGCACAAACGAGATCAACCGGATGATTATTCCAACTCGTTTGCTGAAAGGTTCGGCCAAAGACCGACTGCCGAATCTGCACGAAGAAATCAGCGACATACTTGATCGAACGATCACCGACCCAGGCGGAGAAGATTTACTGTTTGTTCATCGCGCGCTGAAAAACGCCAAGGAGACTGCGCGGCTGGCTCTGGCTGCTGTTGCTGAAAGCTTCGGCGAAAAGTTCAGCGAAGAGCAGGAAGTGGTTGCGTTGGCTGCCGACATCGTCATCGAAGCCTACACCATTGAAAGCGCTCTGCTCAGAACCGAAAAGATGGTTGCGTGCCAAAGAAGTCGCGAACAAGCTTCGCTGGCAATTGACATTACTTGCACTTACGCCAGCGACGCTGCCGACCGAATCGCCATCTTGGCCAGCAATCTGGCCGCAGGGTTGAACGAACCGGTGCTGCTGAAGCTTTTGAAAGACTGTCATTGCAACGACCAGTCAACACCATCGCCGCGCGCCGCCGCGTGGCCGACGCAATGATCGAAGCAAACAGATATTTGTGGTAATCAGTTTCGTGCAGAAATCTAAAGCCGTCAGTTTGTTGGTAAAGCCGATCAAACTGACGGCTATTCTACCTTGAGCAACCATCTGAACGAGGCATAGAATGAACCGCAATTTGACGACATAACTTCTCCCCCTTAAACCCAACCAACCGGACAACCCATCAACAGGCCAATGAACTGGCCGGGGAGGTTTTATAGACAGACTCCATTCGATTATTGGCGGACGCGAAGTCTTTGCCATACATCACAACTGGACGGTTCTCGAAGCTGCTCGATATATGGCCGACTGGCGCGTGGGCGCGGCAGCGGTGTTAAATGATGAGCGTGTCGTAGGCGTTTTTCCGAACGCGATTTAATGACCCGTGTAGTCGCTGTCAGACGGTTGCCGGGCGACACGCTGGTTTCGGACGTCATGACGCGCGACATTGTGGTCGGCTATCCCAACGACACTGAGGAAGAAGGCATACGAAAAATGCAGCAGGCAAAATGCCGCCATTTGCCTGTTATTCAAGATGGTGTCCTGCTCGGCTTCATTTCAATGCGCGATTTGATGCAAGTTGAAATCGAAGAGCGCGATAATGAAATCAGATTGATGAACGAATATCTGCATTCAACGCCGACGCCGGTTTGGCAATAACCGACCTTGCTATTGTGGCAGGTTGAGGCGATTTAGCAGGGATGCAAACCTTGGATCGGAGTGCAGCGAATCAAGCCTCGGTTCGACTCGCAAGAATGGCAGGTATTCGCTGCGCTCTTCAAAAGCTTTTTCCAGCCAGGCGAATGCGTTTTCGCGGTCGCCCAGACCGGCATAAACGATGGCCAGATCATAAGCCGGGACTTTGTGCTGTGCGGGGTTGGCAATTATTTCGGCCAGCAAGCGACGCGCTTCGGTTTGTTGGCCTCCGACTGCGTAGGCGTGAACCAAAGCCGCCGTGACCACTGGCTGATTTCCTGAAAGCTCGCGGGCTTTGGTCAGGGATTCAATGGCTTCTCGCATTTTACCCTGCTGGCCATAAGCCAGCCCCGCGTACCGATGCGCGGCGAAAGAGCCGGAGTCAATTGCTAAAATCTTCTCGCTTTGTTGAATGGCCAAATCGTATTCACGTGCGTAATAAAGCACCCAGGCCAGTTGCGAACCTGCCAGCAACCAGAGAGGCGCTATTTCCTGACACCGTCTGGCTTCTTCAATTGCCTCATCCATGCGCCCCATCGAAGAAAGGTAGCTGGAATACCAGATGCGTGCCGGAGCGTAATTGGGATCAAGCTCGATCGCCCTTTTGAATTCTCTTTCAGCTCCAGCCCAATCCCATTCATAACGGTGTTTGACGTACCCGATGGAGTTATGGCCTTCCGCCAGAGAGTTGTCTAACTCGACAGCATGTTCGGCGGCCTGTTTGGCTTTGGGCAGAGCTTCGACAGTGTGCATAACGCCGTAAGCCCCAAGCATGTTGTAAGAGTCGGCCAGACCGGCATAGCCCGGAGCGTAGTTCGGCACGCGCTGAATTGCTTTCTCGAAGAATTCGACGCCTAGTCTGAGGTCAGCGGGAGTGCGACGATTCCAGTGATAACGTCCACGCAGATAAAACTGGTAAGCTTCGCGTACTGCCTGTTCCCCGGCGGTCAAATCCAACTGCAGGCGCTGTGAAACTTCGCGTGTGATTTCAATTTGCAAAGCCATCAACTCGCCTGCCTTGCGTTCGTACTTTTGCCCCCAAATGTAACTGTTGTCTTTGGCGTCAACCAGTTCGATGTTGATGGCCAACAGGTCGCCGCGTTTGCTGATATTACCAGTCAAAACAACCGGAACCTGTAATTCCTGACCTACGACACGCGGATCGGGCGGCGGCGTTGAGCCGGTTACTTTGTAACGCAGCACTGAAATCAGCGAACGAACTTTCAGTTTTGGAATGCGCGACAGGTTTTGGATCACGCCTTCGGTAATGCCGTCGGCCAGCGAATCGGTCAGAGGCTCCGCGCTTAATCTGGCAAAAGGCAGCACGGCAATCGAATCTGTCAGGTGGGGTTTCGGTTTCAGCCACTGATAACTGCCCACGGCAATCAATGCCAGCAACGCAACTGCCGCCAACGCAAAACCGCGTTTGTTGCGGCGGATTTCGCCCATCAGAAATTCCGCGCTGGAAAGCGGGTGGGCTGGCCCAATCAACTCAGTCTCGTAACTGATTGTGATTTCCTCGTTGCTTGTGTGGCTGCCGCTGCTGTTCCTGATGCCCCCGCTTTTTCGCCCGCTGCTGTTTCTAAGGCTATCGGTGCCGCGACGGAAAGATGAGCTTTCATTGCTGAGCGACGTTGTCCGATTCTGGGTTCGATTCTGGCGGGCTTGTTCGGCTTTGAATTCAATTTGTTGTTTCAGCCGTTTCAGATCGTTGAGCAATTCTTTGGCAGTTTGGTAACGGGCTTCGCGGTCTTTGGCCAGAGTTTTTGAAACGATCCATTGCAGTTCAGGCGGAGCTTCGGCCACGATTCTGGCAATCGGAGCTGGTTCGGAATCCAGCACAGCGGCCATCACATCGCTCATCGTTTCACCGCGGAACGGTTTGTGGCCGGTGACCATTTCGTAAATTACGCTGCCCAAACTGAAGAGGTCGCTTCGCGAATCAACCTTCTGACCGCGAGCCTGTTCAGGAGACATGTAACTGACCGTTCCCATAATCACGCCGGGCGAAGTGTCGCGCAGCGGTTTGGTTGCGGCTTCAGGGTTAACGTCTTCATCCGAGTCGAATTTTTCAGTCAGTTTGGCCAAGCCGAAATCCAGCACCTTCACATAACCGTCAGGACGCAGCATGACGTTTTCAGGCTTGATGTCGCGGTGAACGATTCCGGCGGCGTGGGCTGCAGTCAACGCATTTGCCACCTGAATTGCCGCATCCAGCGCGTCCACCAAATTCATTCTGCCCATTGTCAGGCGCTGATTGATGGTTTGCCCCTCGACAAATTCGGTGGCTATGAAGTGGGTCTGGTTGTCATGGCCGATTTCAAAAATGGTGATGATGTTGGGATGATTCAACGCCGAAGCCGCGCGAGCCTCCTGCTCGAAACGATGAACGCGCTCTTCGTCCGAAGTGAAATGAGTCAGCAACAGTTTCAGCGCCACTCGCCGCCCTAACCGCGTGTCCTGAGCCAGATAAATCTCGCCCATTCCGCCGCTGCCTAGCTGCGAAAGAATCACGTACTGGTTGAATCGCACACCCGACGCGATAGCCATTTTCGATCGAATCTCCGTTGAAATGTTAAGCTGAGGCCAGAGTCTAACATCGCCCAACGGTTTCAGTCACTGGCTTGGTTCTGGAAATAGGGGCAGAGCACGAAAAGTGGCACAGAAACTTGCACTGGCTACAGTTAAAGACATTGGCAAAAAGAAGTAGTGGCAAGCGTCCGTCAACTTTACTGGCACGGAATTTTCATCGCTATTATTTCTTGACAGTGACCACGCCTTCGACAATTTCTAGTACTTGGCTACCAGGTGGGGTCATGAAGAACATATATTCATCGCGTCGTCGAGCGTGATCGCGGAATTTGAGACGCACAGTGAAAAAGCGTTCCGTTATTTTTACTTGCACGCCGAAATACTGATCCCGTGTTGGCAGATTTAACTCCAGCCGCGCCTGATTGATCTGTTCCTCGCATTCGCCCAGCTCCTGAATCTGCTGGGCGTCTTTGTGGCCCAGGCCGTGCAGCAACTCGTGCAAGAAAGTGAAGCCGATATTGAATGATTCGCGTACCCCGCGCGAAGCAGCCATCTTGCGAAAATCGTAGAAATCCAGGCGAATTTTCCAGATCAAAAATCGGTGCTGGCCAGTCGCGTCTTCGTAATTCGTTCCTTCATCCATCTGGCCAAAGTTTACATCTGTCGAATCCGAATGGTCTTCAACGACGAAGATGTTTCCTGATTCCAGTGCGCGCAGCAAAATACTGCGCGCTATCAATGAGCCATCACTTTTGTCTGAAGTGTCGCCAAGGCTGAGCGATCCGTTTTCCAAAAATCGCAATTCGCACAGACCTGTGATCTTGCGCAAACTCTGCAACAGTTCCTCTTCGTGAGCAGCAGACAAAAGATGATTTTTTTCCTGGCTCAGCCAGACCCCAGCGCCTTGATACTCAACATTGTTTGAACCTGTGGCCGATACAGTGGTGAAAGTTAAGGCGAGTAAGGTGACCAGTTTTAAGAGCAGACCCGCTCCGGCAGGCACACCTCTACCTGCTTCGATAACGATTCTTTTCATCCCAATCTTCTCCTGTCGGCTTATAGCCGTTTCTTTACTGTCTTTGGATACAAAGCGCCCTTGACGACCGACCTGTTGAACGCGGTATCAGTGAAGCAGGTTTGACGGTACAGCTTCGCCATTAGCTTCACTTCAAGAGCGTTTCAAATCGGCATCAGATTTGGGGTGGGCGATGTGTGTTATCTGGAGTTGTTACTTGCTTGCTCGTTTTTCTTTTTGTGAGCCGCTAACGCCCGCTGTTTTTGGTTTTCGCGTTGATGAACTGGCGGCAGTTGTTTTTGAGGTTTGAGTGATTGAGGTGCGTTTGCGTTTGGGCGTCGCAGAAATTGCCTGTGCAATGTCATCGGTGATGGAGTTGGAAAGTGCCGAACAAACTTCATGTTCTGCACGCAGCCAATCGCTTAGATCATCACCTGGGGTTCCATTACGCGCCAGAAAAATTTCGTAAGCGCGCGCAGCAATCCGGTCTTGTAAGTCGGCTGCGGGCAAAGGTGCATCGGTAACAATCGGGCTGGTTTCTCTTATAGCTTTTGGTTTCTTGTTCGTTTTGGTGGCCATACTTCTCCTGTAAAAATCAGGTCTATTTGCCTGAATAAATTATTTAATTGCACTCGCTACAACATTACGAAAAACGAGCGCGTTCTTTTCTCACTGGTAGTCAGCAAGCATTGTGCCGTTGGTAGTTCTTATCAGGCATAAAAGTCACAACCACTTTTGAATCAACAAAATTTGCGTTAGGTGAACCTCTTGGCAGTGTGCTACGAGCCGACAGAATTGTTTCTTTTCAATCTTGAACAAACAAATCTGTTCACAAGATTGTTGCGAGGTTCCTGGCAACCTTACCTGTGTTTTGTTTCTTGAACTAGAAAAAATGATTTGGATGATACGAATTTTCTGTATCTGTCGCTAAACACGGCGAAGGCAAGGAGGTTGTCTTTAGAAATGCGAAATTGCATCAGCCCTTTTTCGCGCGGTGAAAGTGGAAACTGAGTCGAATCGAAGAAAGCTTGAAAGGCGAAGCCGTCGTTTCAATGCCCCCTTCTCACTTTCGACTCACACAAAGGGAGAAAGCTATGCGTTACTTAAACAAAAGGCTCAGCATATTTTTGATAGTGGGATTGGCAGTTGCGGCGCTGGTTACGGCGCTGTCTTTTGCTCAGGAAGATAAGACAGCACTGATTTGTTGCGGTGGAAAGAAACCTCAGTTCAATACGGCAGGAATGCCTGCGAATTATTCGACGTTCAACGGTCAGGTCGCTGTGGTTACATGTTGGTCGGAAACCTCTACCAACCCGGTGGTCGGCGTGGTGGATCTGAAAAACCAATATGATCCCAACGTACCCATTGATACGAATTGGTCTAGTAGCTCAAATCCACAGACTCAGTTTTATCATCATACGCTCTGGTCGCGACAAAACTTGGGCGATGTCTTCGGACTGACGCTTGATAACAACGGCAACATTTACGTCGCGGCCACGCGCGTTTATGGCACAGCCAATGTCGGTGCCGTCAGTAGTTTCCTCGGCAAAGGAAGCGTTTATAAACTCGACGCTGTGACGGCTGTCCCAACAGAGTTTGTCAAAACGACCAACAATGCCGTCTATCAATTTGACGGCAGAATACCAAACACCGGTCCGGCATTAGGTAATGTCCATTACTCTCACCTTTACGACAATTTTTATGTCAGCAACTTTGAGGATGGAATGATTTATCGAATCGGCCCAGCCGGAAACGTCATCGGTTGGTGGGATCATGGAGCCAATCTGTCCACAGCCAATCCGCCTAGCGCCAATGTCGCAGACAGTCAGACTGCCGGTTATACCCAACTGGATCGCAGACCCTGGGCGGTTCAAACCTTTGGTGGGAGGCTTTATTACAGTATCTGGAAGGAAGATCAGAGTAGGCAATCGGCTACGCAGTCAAATGAAGTGTGGTCGGTGGCGCTCGATCCCTCTGGAGCTTTTATAGGTTCAGCTAAGCGTGAAATTGTTGTTCCTGCCATTTCTGGCAATTACTCCAACCCGGTTTCGGATATCAGCTTCGGCCCAACCGGAAAAATGATGTTGGCAGAACGAAGCATGTTTGGAGACAGCAACCCAAGCGCGCATAGTTCAAGGGCGTTGGAGTACCAGCTCGTTAGTGGTGTATGGGTTCCGTCGGGGCTCAATTTCAAAATTGGTGTTATCAATCAAACCAATGCTGCCGGAGGAGTGGCTTACGATCACGGGCCGAACGGCCGGGTTTGGGCAACAGGCGATGCGCTACATTATGTAAATTTGGGGCAAGACCCAAATGATCCGACCAAGCCCCATCCGAATAACGACATGATTTATGGTTTGCAAGGATTGCCGGCGACAGGTGGGGACAAAACCAACAGCATTCTTGTTGATCTGGACGAGGATATTCTGCGTTCGGATAAGACGTGGATTGGCGATGTCGAAATCCCTTGCCCCGAAGGCTCGTACGTGCAGGCAATTTTCTCGACCGGTATTGCTTGCGTAGGCGCAACGACGACATTCAACAATACTTCGTTGGGCGCATCGAACTACCTTTGGAATTTTGGCGATGGCACGGCAAACAGTTCTGCTCAAAATCCAACACACGTTTATGCTGCTGCTGGAACCTACAACGTTACGTTATGCATCAACGGAGGTGCTTCGTGTGTGACGCATCAGGTAACGGTGAAACCTGTGCCTGCTGTGCCTGTGGTCACCGGCCCAACAAATCTTTGCGCGGGGTTGAATGCAAATTATTCAATTCCGACACAAGGCGGCGTCGCTTACTCGTGGGGAATTATTGGCGGTACGATCAATAGCGGTCAGGGTACAAATGCTGTCAACGTCACCTGGGGAGCTAGCGGTGGCACTCTGATGATCACCGTTACAAACAAAGGCGGATGTTCTAGTACAGTGACGATTCAGGTTTTGCCCTGTCCCGTGGATGATTGTTGTGTGAATAGATTGGCAGATAGCTTGCCAGCCAGCAGCTTTGTACATCAGGGAGGCGGCAATTACCTGATCAAGCCTGTGTTGACTAGCGGCGCAGTGGCAAAGAAAGTAACCGTTGACGTAATCAGCACGGCGATAACCTCGACGAGTTGCGGTACAGGGACTGGCCCGACCAACAGCTACGTCATTAGCGCGAGCAATAGTCTGCCAGCAGGATTTACGCAATCAGTGCCAGTTCCTTATTCGCACGAAGCAATCTGGAGTTCGGCGGGACAATCCCTGGCAGGTGGCGTCAGCTTCCCGTTAAACATCCAGCTTCCTGCCCCGCCAGGCTTTCCTTGCAGTGATGTTGTGACGATTTGCATTCGCTATACGGTCACTGATGTGAATTGCAGGACTTGCGAAATTATTCGGTGCTATTCGTTCAAGCGCACTGGCATCCCTAATGATGAACATCTGCCTAATCAGGATTCGTCATTGAATATCAGCGATAATGCAAAGACCGGAGTGATTGTGAAACGACATTGATGGTTTGTTTGAACAAAACTTTAGTCAAAGCTGAGTTTGATCAAATTGGAGGCAGCAATGCCTCCAATTTTTTGTCAAAACTGAAGAGCAACAAAACTTTCTGACACGTGAAAATTCGGCTGTTCGGTCAGCGTAGGCGAGTAAGTCAGATATTGCCGCTGGCCGTTTAGTCGGCTTATGCGAAACAGATTGGCATGCCACACGTCACCTAGCTTAGGCGTGCAGCCAAATGCCGAGAAAGGAATTGCTATTGCCACTCGCCAGATTTTCTTGGTCTCAATAATTTCAGCGATGGTTCGCATTCCGCTTTTCCATTCCCAGTCGTGCCACATACGCGCGCCTGACGGAGCCAGTTCAACCAGCAGGTCGCACCATTGGCCGGTCGGAGCGACTTCAAATTCGCGGTAATACTTTTCGTGAGGCTCAATCGGCGAGCGAATGAAAGCTTCGCATACGTCACGATCCCACAGCGCGTGCCGCTCCTGATTCACATCGAACTCCTGGTCAATGTCGAGTTCGGTGTAGCCGCATTCAAAGCCGAACAGAATTTCTGTCTTGCTCCACAGCACTCTTGCTGTCGTGTGAAGCTCTGGCGGCGCAGCTTCACCTCGCCAGTTCAGATTGATTGGCAGTGGTTTGGCGCTTTGCCAGCATTCTTGGTTGAAGTCAGTTGTCAGTTCTGGCGAATGGTGAAAGCTGGCGATGATCTCTGAAGCGGCCATAAATTTTCTCCTGAATAGCGAAAAGGCCGCCAGAGTTTTCTGACGGCCTTTTCAATTTTTGTAATGGGCACAGCAGGATTTGAACCTGCGACTTCTGCCGTGTGAAGACAGCACTCTACCACTGAGTTATGTGCCCGGATTTTCAATGCTCACTTAAAGGCTGTCCTCAAGCGAGCGCGCATACTAGCAAACGGTTTCGGAAAGCGTCAACGGGGCAAAAGTCGCTCAGTAATTGCCCGGAGCGCCGCTGCCTGTGACTTTCACGCCTTTCGATTCCTGAACGATCTTGACGCCTGCGCTGGCTCCGATGCGCGTGGCTCCGGCGGCGATCATTTCTTTTGCCGAAGCTAAATCTTTAACTCCGCCAGCAGCTTTTACCCCAAGTTCAGCGCCGACGGCTTTTCGCATCAACTCAATGTCGGCAACCGTCGCGCCGCCTTTGCTGAATCCGGTCGAAGTTTTGACGAAGTCTGCTCCGGCTTCTCTGGCCAAAACACTGGCGCGAACTTTTTCGTCATCCGTCAGCAGCGCAGT
>JBGAPB010000044.1:0-23546 GCA_044221525.1 Blastocatellia bacterium
GCCGCCTGAGTTGCTTCGTTACGCACGTTTGAATTCATACTCCTGAAAAATCACCTGTTGAAATTGCGTCTTGACCGCCAATGAAGGACGGGCAATCTACCATGTGGCTTGGTGAAAACCAAAAAGCCCCACAAAAGATCAAAGAAAGAATTTTTCTCACGCAAAGGCGCGAAGTTGAGAAGGAAAAAGAAAGCTGTTGTTATTCTTCCTTTCACTTCTATTCTGCCTTGCTCCTTTGCGTGAGCCTTTCTACACCTTAACCCGCTGCCGCCGCGCTCTGCCCGGTGCCAAAGATCATCAGTCCGCTGTCCAAATCACCTTTTACGGTCAGGGTTTCGCCCGGTTTTATCTCTCCCCCCAGCAGCTTCATTGCCAGCGGGTTCTGGATCAAGCTTTGAATCGCTCGTTTCAGCGGGCGAGCGCCGTAAACCGGATCGTAACCTTCGCGTGACAGCAATTCTTCAGCCGAGGCGTCAAGCTCCAGCGTGATCTTTCGATCAGCCAGCATTTTCCGCAACGATTCAAGCTGAACTTTGATGATCGAACGGATTTGTTCAATCCCCAGGCTCTTGAAGATGATGATGTCGTCAATTCGATTCAGAAACTCCGGTTTGAAATGACCGCGCAACTGTTCCAGCACAGATGACCTCATGGCTTTGTCGTCGCCGTGAAAATCCTGAATCTGCCGCGAACCGACATTCGAGGTCATGATGATGACCGTGTTTTTGAAATCCACGGTTCGGCCTTTGCCGTCAGTCAGTCGTCCGTCGTCCAGAATTTGCAGCAGAATGTTGAAAACATCCTGATGGCCCTTTTCTATTTCGTCGAACAAAACCACAGAGTAAGGCCGACGGCGCACGGCTTCAGTCAATTGTCCGCCCTCGTCGTAACCTATGTAACCCGGAGGCGCGCCGATCAATCTGGCGACCGAATGCTTTTCCATAAACTCCGACATATCCAGCCGCACCATCGCGTGTTCATCGTCAAACATGAATTCGGCCAACGCGCGAGCGGTTTCAGTTTTGCCCACGCCAGTTGGGCCGAGAAAGATGAACGAACCGATTGGCCGTTTGGGGTCTTGCAACCCTGCGCGAGCGCGGCGAACAGCGTTCGACACCGCCACCAGAGCATCGTTCTGGCCGATGACGCGCAGGCTTAACCGATCTTCCATGTTGACCAGCTTTTGCATTTCGCCTTCCAGCATTTTTGAAACTGGTACGCCAGTCCAACGCGCCACGACTTCTGCGATGTCTTCTTCAGTGACTTCTTCTTTCAAAGTCAGACCGGATTTTTGCAACTCTTCCAGCTTGACGTGATCGGTGTTGTACTGATTCTGCAACTCGACCATCTTGCCGTAGCGAATTTCCGCCACCTTTTCGTAATTGCCCGCGCGCTCCAACTGTTCGGCTTCGACTTTCAAAGCTTCCATCTTCTCTTTCGCCGAGCGTATGCGTTCAATGACTTCTTTTTCTGATTGCCACTTGGCCTTCATCGCGCCGGACTTTTCTTTTAGGTCGGCAATTTCCTTTTCGACTTTGGCCAGGCGTTCTTTGGAGATGGCGTCTTCTTCGCGCAACAGAGCCTGACGCTCGATTTCGCGCTGAATGGTTTCGCGTTCGACCTCGTCAATTTCAGTCGGCAAGGAATCAATCTCGATTCGCAGTTTTGAGGCTGCTTCGTCCACCAGATCAATGGCTTTGTCCGGCAAAAATCTATCAGTAATGTAACGATTTGAAAGCGTCGCCGCGGCGACAATCGCAGAGTCTTTGATGCGCACACCGTGATGAGTTTCGTATTTGTCTTTCAGCCCCCGCAATATGGCGATGGTGTCTTCGACGGTTGGTTCTCCCGCATAAACCTGCTGGAACCTACGCTCAAGCGCTTTGTCTTTCTCAATGTATTTCTGGTACTCGTTCAGGGTCGTGGCTCCGACGCAACGCAGTTCGCCGCGAGCCAGCGCAGGTTTGAGCATGTTTGAAGCATCCACTGCGCCTTCCGAAGCCCCGGCTCCGACCAGTGTATGAAGTTCGTCAATGAAAACGATGATGTGGCCTTCGGCTTTTTCGATTTCTCGCAACACGGCTTTCAGCCGTTCTTCAAACTCGCCGCGATACTTGGCTCCGGCCAGCATCGCTCCCAAATCCAACCCGACAAGTCGTTTGTTCTTCAAGGTTTCCGGCACGTCGCCAGACACAATTCGCTGAGCCAGGCCTTCGACAATGGCGGTTTTGCCTACGCCGGGTTCGCCTATGATGACCGGATTATTTTTGGTTCGACGCGATAAGACCTGGATTGTCCGGCGGATTTCGTCATCGCGTCCGATGACCGGATCAAGCTTGCCTTGTCGGGCCAGTTCGGTCAGGTCACGCGAGTATTTCGACAAAGCCTGGTAGCTCTCTTCTGCATTCTGGCTGGTGACCTTGGCTCCAGCGCGCATCTGTTCAATGACTTTCAACAGAGCGTCTCGACTAATGCCGTGCGCGCGCAGAATCTTTCCTGCGTCCTGTTTGTCATCGGTTAAGGCCAGCAACAAATGTTCGGTCGAAATGTACTCGTCTTTCAGCTTGTCGGCGTCTTTCTGAGCTTTGCTGAAAGCTTCAGTCGCGCGAGTCCCGTAAAATTTCTGGCCGAAGCCGCTGACGCCGGGAAATTTTTTGATTGCCGCTTCGACTTCGGACAAAACGACCTGAACATTAGCGCCTATCTTTCCCAAAATGGGGCGCGTCACTCCTTCTGGCTGTTCGATCATTGCCGCCAGAATATGTTCCGGTTCAACCTGCTGATGATTCTGTTTTTCGGCCAAGGCTACGCCTGATTCAATGGCTTCCTGCGCTTTCAATGTGAACTTGTTCAGATTCATTTTCGCCTCCTGACTTAAAGCATGGAGTATAGGCTTCAGCCTGCTTCCCAGAGCTGGTCGAAAATGTAAGCGCAAGCCAAATCTTGAACTCCATGCTCTTTTTCAACCGCCTGTGTATAGATAAAATTTGGGCTTCAAGCTTTCTAAAAGCTCGAAGCCCAAGTGTCAATCACTCCTCATCCCACATTCCTTTTTAGTTGGCTGAACCGTTAGATTCAGTCTTGACCGTCACGTTGATGTTTCGGGCTTTTACTTCATCGCGTTTCGGCAAGCTGACACGCAAGACTCCGTCTTTGAATTCGGCTTTGACCTCATCAACGTTGACCGTGTTCGGCAAAGAAAACGTTCTGGTAAACGAGCCGTAATTGCGCTCGACTCTATGCCAGTTTTCGCCTTTGTCCTCTTTCTCGAACTTACGCTCGCCGGTCAAGGTCAACCTGTAATTTTCAATCGAAAGATTGAAATCACCCGCCTTCATTCCAGGCAAATCGGCTTCAAGCACGATTGAGTTTTCGTTTTCAAAGATGTCCACATTCGGGCTCCATTTGCCGGTGAAGACTTCTTCGCCGCCGAAAAATCGCGGCAAACCGCCGGAGAAGATTCGGCTGAATTCATCCTGAATGCCTCGCAGATCAGCGGTAAACACCGGATCGCGCTTCACAACTCCACGTGTTGCTGTATTCATAAAAATTACCTCCGTGAATTTTCTGTGGGGAGAATCACTCCCTCACTTCTCCTGTTGATCCCCTTTTTGGCCACTCAGAAACGTTCCCTGAGCGCATACACAAGATAAAACTTGAGTCTCTTTCTGTCAAGAACTTTGACGAAAAATTTTTAGACTGCCAAAAGTAAGCCTTCGACCTACCAAAATAATTGGTAAATGACTGATTAGAGCCAGTTTGCTTGCAACCTGTGGCCAACTGTAGACAATTCGGTCTTACCAAGAACAATGAGAAAAGAGCCCGAGGTTTGAGCTTCGGCTAGGGACGATAATTTGAAGAACCAGACTAAAGCCTTAACCCCATGCTTTTTTAGGAGACTTCCACAATGCGTATCAACAATTTTTACCGTCTTATGCTTGGCGTGTCGGCAGTCCTGATTATTTCTGCGCTGCCAACCGCAGGTCAGACGCCCCAGTTCGTACCAAACTACGATGAATTCAAAGTCGGCACGTACACTCTGCCAGACCCATTCAAGATGAATGACGGGCGCAAAGTCACCAACGCCAGGCTGTGGCGAGAACGGCGACAGGAAATCATAAAGCTTTTTGAAACTGCCGTTTACGGGCGAACTCCGGCGGGGGCCAAGGTTGCGAAAATCAGTTTTGTGGAAACTTCGCGCGACGCAAAGGCCCTGGACGGAATGGCTACGCGAAAGGAAGTGACGGTTTATCTGACTGGCAAAAAAGATGGCCCGAAAATGTACGTACTGTTTTACATCCCCAACAACCGCAAGCAGCCCGCGCCGGTTTTCATAGGTTTGAACTTCAACGGCAACCAGGCAATCAGCAGTGATCCGGGAATTGCTTTGGCCAAAAGCTGGTTGCGCGATGGCAAGGAAACAGGCGCGGTCAATAACCGAGCGACTGAAAATTCGCGCGGAACCGAAGCCAGTCGCTGGGCAGTGGAAATGATCGTCAAACGCGGTTACGCCGTAGCCACGATTTACAACGGCGATCTTTTCCCTGATCACAAAGATGGCTTGAAGGAATCCGTCATCCCGCATTTTTTTCGCAAGGGGCAAACCCAGCTTGAAGCTGACGACTGGAACGCGATTGGAGCCTGGGCTTGGGGATTGAGCCGCGCAGTGGATTACATAGAGAAGGATAAGGATTTGGACGCCAAACGCATCGCGTTGATTGGGCATTCGCGTTTAGGCAAAGGCGCGCTGTGGGCTGGCGCTGTGGACGAACGCTTTGCGATGGTTATTTCCAATGAAAGCGGTGAAGGCGGAGCGGCTTTGGCCAGACGCAATTACGGAGAAACGACCGAACGCATCAATACGGCATTCCCGCATTGGTTCAACGGCAACTTTAAGAAGTACAACAAAGACGTGGCTTCGCTGCCGGTGGATCAACACATGTTGCTGGCCTTGATTGCTCCGCGCCCGCTTTATGTGGCCAGTGCCGAAGGCGATCAGTGGGCTGACCCGCGCGGAGAATTCCTTTCGGCCAAAGCCGCCGACCCTGTTTATCGTTTGTTGGGAACTGATGGATTGGGAGCGACGGAAATGCCCGGCCTGCACCAGCCAGTGATGACCACCATCGGCCATCACATCAGAGCGGGTAAACACGACGTGACCAATTACGATTGGGAACAGTACCTGAATTTCGCGGATAAGCGCCTAAGAAATCGGCGTTGACTGTCTGCGGCAATAGTTTGAGCAAGAGTTGCCTTGAGCCCCCGTGATTATGTGCTATAGGCTTGATTACATATTATGGCAATGGCTGGCGAACATTGTTGTTCGCCAGCCATAATGATTTTCTCAATGATTTTTTCGGAGCAATCCCAGCTTTACCCTGGGTAGGCCTTAGTCAGAAAGAAGAAAATGCCTGTCTCTATCTATTGCTCAGCACTCTGACCCGGGCAACGAAGGCTCCGTTGTTATCGCGCAGGTTGCCTTCGTTGATGCTCAGGAAAAGTATGCCGTTATGTTTGGCGATGATTTCGGTGGATTGGCCTACGAACTCAAAATCGTTGTTGTCGTCGCCAACAACAGCAATCAACCCGCCGGTTTTGCGGCCCTGCATTAGCTTGTCTTTGTCTGCAATATCTATGCCTTCAGGGCCTGTCCGCTTACCATTACCAAGATCAACATCGCCAATTGCGCTGATGACAATGTGCTGACCTCGCTGGATGCGAATTTCCGTACTGGTCCAATCAGCACCTGCAGCTACGTTGACAGTCTTTTCAGCAATCGTGGCCAATTCTCCATTGTTGTTGGCCGTCTGAGCGTTACTTGTTGGTTGAGAATCAGCGGGTGGCTTGTCAGCGGTCTGAGTCGAAATGTTTCCACCACCGGCCACACTCGCTCCGCCGCCGGATGCACCCGGAGTCACTGCTGTCGCAGGAGCGGAACTTTGTCTGGGCGTCGAAATGCCAATCGTATCTGATGAGTCGAACTCGACGCTTTCGACATCTTCGACGGCAATGTCGTGTTGAGAAGTCGTGTTGCCGATTTTGACTACAATGACGAATCTGCGCTGGTTGTAAGAGATGACCTTGCCTTTCAACACCGTGCCGTCACGCAGTTTGATCGTATCGGCCAGAGCCAGAACCCCAAACGATGAAAGGATGGTCAGGCATATTGCCAGGCTGAAAATAGTCTTTTTGATATTCACACCTACCTCCCGGTGAATGGATTGAACTTGAACTACAAGAGGGTAATTACACTTAAGCTTATAGCATAAATTTTTCCGGCTGGCATTTGGACTGGTTTCTGAAAAAGCTAGATGAGCTTCTGTTCGCCAAAGACTTTTTGGAAAAGTTTGCCAGCCGAAACCGCCCCAAACTTCAATTTGTCGGGCAAGATCGTCTAAATCTTTTACAAACTTTTACTCTCCTTTGTTCGAGGTCTTGACAATTTTTAAGCCAGCGGAGAATATGCGGCCTCATTTCAAACCCGAAGATTCACAAGCTATCGGGATGTCAATAGCAAGTCTAGGTAACAAGTAAATATAAAAAGTTTTTGCGAGGTGGAGGCCTAACGTTATGCCACAGCTCTTCCACCGCGGAATGAACACGCTTGCGCGGCTGAGCATCGTAGTTGGATTGCTCGCAGCCGGAGGTGGGTTGATGTTCGTCATCGAATTCAACCGCACGCCATACGTGACGCAAGCATTCCAGCCGCGGGAGCAACCTGTGCAGTTTTCCCATAAGCATCACGTCGGTGATGACGGGATTGATTGCCGATACTGTCACACGACGGTCGAAACGGCTGCCAGCGCCGGTATACCGGCGACTAAAACGTGCATGAACTGTCATTCGCAGTTGTTCGCCAGCAGCCCATATCTGGAAATTGTGCGCGAAAGCTGGCGAACTGGTAAGCCGATTAAATGGACCAAAGTCCATGACCTTCCAGATTTCGCCTATTTCAATCACAGCATTCACGTCAACAAAGGTGTTGGTTGTTCGACCTGTCACGGTCGCGTAGACCTGATGCCTCTGATGTACAACGTCGAGTCGCTGCACATGGAATGGTGTATTGGATGTCACCGCGATCCCAATAAGGTTTTGCGCGAGCAAAAAGACATCACCAACATGGAGTGGGTTGCGCCCGATGACCAGGCGGAAAAGGGCAAAAAACTCGCCGAAAAATACAACATCCAGTCAAAAGAAGTGCTGACGAGTTGTTCAACCTGTCACAGATAAGAAGTTTGCAGTTTGCGGTTCTCGGTTCGCATCGTATGAGTATTCGTTGTGGGCTGTGGACTGCAAAGTGTGAACCGTGAACTATAAAAGCAATGTCTCATAGAGATCATCATCACGATCACGACATAGAGCCTGTGCGCGAAGCGATTGGCCGCAAATCCGGACGCGAATTTTGGCGCAGCCTGGAAGAGTTGGCTGGCACTGATAAATTCCGTGACTTTTTGCATCGCGAATTTCCCGCGCTGGACGCTCCTGAAACCGATCCCTCAATGCTGGATCCGAATGGCCGACGCAACTTCATGAAGTTGATGGGCGCTTCGCTGGCATTGGCCGGGTTGACTGCCTGTACTCGCCAGCCGAAAGAACTGGTGGTTCCTTACGTCAAAACGCCGGATGGATTAGTTCCTGGCAAGCCGCAGTTTTACGCCACGGCCATGACGTTGAACGGAGTAGCCAGCGGTCTTTTGGTCGAAAGTCACGAAGGCCGCCCGACCAAAGTCGAAGGCAACCCGGATCATCCGGCCAGTTTGGGTGCCACAGATATTTTCGCTCAGGCTTCGATTCTGGGTCTGTACGATCCAGACCGTTCGCAATCGGCTATGAAGCTTGGCGACACGCGCACCTGGGGCGATTTTCTGAATGAGCTGACAGCGTGGATTGAAGCGCAGCGTCCAAAAGGTGGCAAAGGACTGCGGATTTTGACTGAAAACAGCACTTCACCGACCTTTGCGTCGTTGATGGCCAAGATCAAAACTGCTTTCCCGGAATCCAAGTGGGTGACTTATGAACCCAACACGCGCGATGGCGCTCGAATGGGCGCGCCGACTGTTGGCGGCAAACCGGCAAACACCGTTTACAAATTCGATAACGCCGAAGTCGTTGTCTCGCTGGACGCGGACTTCCTGACTAATGGGCCGGGATCGTTGCGGTATGCGCGCGATTTCATGAAGAAGCGCAGGCTGACGGGTGGCGAAAACGAAATGAACCGCCTGTTCGTCGCCGAGAGCACTCTGACTACCACGGGGGCCAAAGCCGACAACCGTTTGGCGATCAAGGCTGGTGAAATTGACTCACTGGCTCGCGCAATTGCCAGCGCTGTTGGAGTTGCGGTCGCGACAGGTGCTCCGCTCAGCGGCGAAGCTGACAAATTTGCCAAGGCTGTTGCCGCAGATTTGCTGGCTCACACAGGAAAATGCATTGTGGTCGCCGGTGAACATCAACCGGCTTCGGTTCACGCCATCGCTCAGGCAATCAATGCCAAACTGGGCGGAAACGCCGTCGCTTATACCGCGCCGATTGAAATCAACCCGATTGATCAGACTGCTGCGATGACGGAATTGATCGGTGAAATGAATGCCGGTCAGGTCGAATGCATCATCATTGTAGGCGGCAATCCGGTGTACAACGCTCCGAATTTGCCAGGACAGAAAGACAGCTTCCTGAATGCGCTGAAGAAAGTACCGAATAGCGCTCATATGAGCTTGTACAACGACGAAACGTCCGCCCAGTGCCAATGGCATCTGGCCGAGGCTCATTACCTGGAAAGCTGGGGCGATGCTCGCGCTTTCGACGGAACTGTTTCGATCATTCAACCGCTGATCGAACCTCTATATCAGGGGCGTTCGCCGTTGGAATTGCTGGCTCCGATTGCAGGAATTCAGGGCAAATCGGCGCTTGATCTGCTGAAAGATTATTGGAAGACGCAGCCGCAAATGGCCGCCAATATGGATCAGGTTTGGAAGCAGGCTCTGCACGACGGTTTCATTGCCGGAACCAAATTGGCAGAGGAAGCCGCTCAGGTTGACGCCGCCAAACTGGCCGCGCCTGCTCCGGCTAAAGGCGGTCAGTACGAAATCGTTTTCCGGCTTGACCCGCACGTTCACGACGGACGCTTTGCCAACAACGGCTGGTTGCAGGAATGCCCCAAGCCAATCAACAAAGTCACCTGGGACAATTTCGCCATCATCAGCGGGGCGACGGCGGCCAAGTTGAACCTGTCGCCAAACGAAGACCCATATCATGCCAATGCCAAGATGCTGAGCATCACGGTTGACGGCAAACAGCTTTCGATGCCCGCGTGGGTTCAGGCTGGTCATCCCAACGACACGATCACGGTTTACTTGGGTTATGGCCGTGAACGTGCGGGCAATGTCGGTAACAAGACCGGTTTCAACACTTATCTGCTGAAACCAGCAGGCTCGATTGCCGAGGCCAAACTGGCAGCGGGCGAAGGTTCGTATCAACTTGCTTCGACTCAGGAGCATTTCGCAATTGATGTTTCAGGCATTGATACCAAAGCCTTTATTCCCGAAGAAAACGATCTGGCCGACCGCCACATCGTTCGCGCTGGAAACCTGGAAGAGTACAAAAAGAATCCGAAGTCGGTTCATCACGGAGCGCATTTGCCGCCCGATCCAAAGATGACGATCTTCAATCCCGAACAGCATCCTTACAATGGTTATGCCTGGGGCATGGCCATTGATATGAATGCCTGTATCGGTTGCAACGCTTGCGTTGTTTCCTGCCAATCGGAAAACAACATCGCGGTTCTGGGTAAAGAGTTGGTGACGCGCGGGCGCATCATGCACTGGATCAGGATTGACACTTACTTCCGCGGGGATATGACGAACCCGGAAGTTTACTTCCAGCCGATGATGTGCCAGCACTGCGAAAACGCTCCGTGCGAAGTGGTTTGTCCTGTCAATGCGACGGTTCACGACGCCGAAGGTTTGAACGTTCAGGTTTACAACCGCTGCGTTGGAACCCGTTACTGCGCCAACAACTGCCCGTACAAAGTTCGCCGCTTCAACTATCTGCTTTACGGAGATTGGGATTCGCCGAGCTTGAAGAATGCTCGCAACCCCGAAGTTACGATTCGCTCACGCGGTGTGATGGAAAAATGCACGTTCTGCACTCAGCGGATCATCAACGCAAAAATCGAAGCCGAAAAACAAAATCGCAAGGTGGCCGACGGCGAAATCCAGACTGCTTGCCAGACGGTTTGCCCGACTGAAGCGATCATCTTTGGCGATACCAACGACAAAGAAAGCCGCGTGGCTAAACTGAAAACAGAAGCACGAAATTACGAGGTGCTGGCTGATTTGAACACCAGACCGCGTGCCAGTTATCTGGCTGCAATCAAGAATCCGAACGCAAGCTTGGGCGGCGGAGCATCTTCACACGGCGCTCCGGAGAGCGGGCATGGCGGCGAAGGCCAGAAGTCAGGAGAGGCTAAAGAGCATGGCTGAAGTAAAGAGCAACTTTGTTGATCAACGTCCGCCGATGGTTGGCGGAAAGTACGACCTGAAAACGGTGACGACCAAATTGATGGACGTCGTTTTCATGCGCGGCCTTCAGAAAGGCTGGGTCATGGGCTTCGGCGTGGTCTTTTTGGGCCTGCTGGTATTGCTCAACACTATTGCCTATCTGGTTTTGAAAGGCATAGGCATCTGGGGCAACAGCTCACCGGTTTTCTGGGCTTTCGACATTATCAACTTCGTTTGGTGGATCGGTATCGGTCACGCCGGAACGCTGATTTCAGCGATTCTGTTGCTGTTGCGTCAGCAATGGCGCAATTCGATCAATCGTTTTGCCGAAGCGATGACGTTGTTTGCCGTGGCTTGCGCGGCGATGTTCCCAGCGCTTCACACCGGGCGTCCGTGGGTTGATTACTGGCTGTTCCCAATCCCGAACACGATGGGAATGTGGCAGAACTTCCGCAGCCCCCTGATGTGGGACGTATTTGCGGTCAACACTTACGCGACTGTTTCGCTGTTGTTCTGGTTCATGGGGTTGATCCCGGATTTCGCCACTCTGCGCGATTCGGCAAAGCAACCCTGGCAGAAGTTCCTGTTCGGGATGTTGTCCATGGGTTGGCGCGGAGATGCCCGGCATTGGAGCCGGTATGAAACCGCTTATCTTTTGTTGGCGGGACTTTCGACTCCGTTGGTGCTGTCAGTTCACACCATCGTGTCATTCGACTTTTCAACCGGTATCGTTCCTGGCTGGCACGCGACCATCTTTCCGCCTTACTTTGTCGCCGGAGCCGTTTACGCCGGATTCGCAATGGTTTTGACCATAGGAATTCCAGTTCGCAAGTTCTATCACCTGGAAGATTTCATCACCATGCGGCACATACGCAATATGTGCAAAGTGATGTTGGCGACGGGTTTAATCGTCAGTTACGGTTACGCGATGGAAGCGTTCTTCGGTTGGTACAGCGGCTCGACTTACGAAATGTTCATGATGAAGAACCGTATGTTTGGCCCTTACGGTTATATGTACTGGCTGCTGATCCTGTGCAACTTCCTGGTTCCGCAACTGCTCTGGGTCAAGAAATACCGCGACAATATGTTCGTGATTCTGGTTGTCTGTATGTTCATCAACGTGGGCATGTGGCTGGAACGCTTCGTCATCATTGTCATGAGTTTGAATCGGGACTTCCTGCCGTCGGGTTGGAGAATGTATTACCCGACGGTCTTTGATTTTTCGATGTTCGCCGGAACCATCGGCCTTTTCTTGACGCTGATGTTCCTCTTCATCCGATTTGTCCCGATGATCCCAATCTTTGAATTGAAGATGATGTTGCCCGCGGCGAAGGTTGACGAGCACAAAGTCGCCCAGATCGAAGAAGCGAAAAGTGAAGGACATGAACCGCTTGGTAGTTCGCAACCGGTTCCGCAGTTTGGAGATTAGGTAGTTGGTAGTCCCGCCTTCAGGGCGGAAGCTTCCGGCTGAAGCCGGTACTACAAACAACGAGTTAAGCTATGACTAAACAGGAAGAAAATGGAGTTTACGGCCTGATGGCCGAATTCGATGACCCCAGCGCCATTGTCGCTGCTGCCAAGTTGACGCGCGGAGCGGGGTACACGCGAATTAACGCTTATTCGCCGTATCCAGTTGAAGAGTTGTGGGAAGCAATCGGATTTCACAAAAACGCAGTTTCAAAAGTGGTTTTTGTTTGCGGTTTGCTTGGCGCGTTAGGCGGATTGGGGTTGCAGATTTGGACTTCGGCCATTGATTACCCCATCAACGTTGGCGGTCGCCCCTTTATCAGCTGGCCTGCGTTCATACCCATTACTTTTGAATGCACGATTTTGCTGGCGGCTTTCGGAGCTTTTCTGGGCAACATAATTATGAATCGCTTGCCGCAGCCGTATCACCCGGTTTTTAACGTGCCGAGTTTTTCACGTGCGACTACAGACCGATTTTTCCTGTGTGTCAAAGCCGATGATCCAAAGTTTGATTACGGCAAGACGCGTTCTTTTCTGGAAGGTCTGGGAGCGAAAGAGGTGACCGATGTTGATAGCTAAACTGAAAAAAACAGTATTGGCGGCTTGCGTATTGGCTGCTGCTTTCGGAATTTCAGCTTGCCGTCAGGACATGCACGACAACCCGAAGTACAAGGCCTATCGAGATGGCGGTATGCGTCAGTTGCCCGATGGCACAGTTGCTCGCGGTTCTTTGGATTTGAATCCATCGGCTCCTAAAGTTACTCAAGTTACGGCCACCCCTGTCGCTGGTGCTGCGGCTGGAACCACGGTTCCTGCCGCCATCACCGGTGAAGATGGCTTTCCGTTCAAGTTGAGCGACAACGTTGACGAACGCAAAACCCAATTGAAAGCGATTTTGGACAGAGGTGAAAACCGGTTCAACATTTCTTGCCTGCCTTGCCACGGCAAACTCGGTGATGGCAACGGAATGATCGTTCAACGAGGTTTTCGCCGTCCGCCGTCGTATCACGACCCGCGATTGAAAGCGGCTCCGTCGTCGTATTTTTACGACGTGATGACGAACGGCTTTGGAGCAATGTCCAGCTACGCCGATCAATTAACACCGGAAGATCGTTGGAAGGTAGCTGCCTACATTCGCGCTTTGCAGTTAAGTCAGCGCGCCAGCGTCGCGGAATTGAGCGAAACCGACAAGAAGGAAATTGAGAAGGCCGCATCGGCTAAGTCAGAGAATAAAGGCGGCGAACACGGCGGAGCTGGTAAAACCGAATCGGCTGCACCTGCCGCAGCCCCTGCGCCAGCCCAATCAGGAGGACATGGCAAGTAATGAGTACGAACTACGCTGCTCCGGCTGAACTCGGAAAAACTCAAGGCGTGGCGATTGGTATTGGCCTGCTGGGAATCATCGGATGGGTGATCGGCTCGGTCATGTCCGGCGATGCCAAAACGACATTCTTCCAGACTTATCTGGTGGCTTATGTTTTTTGGATCGGCATCTCCTTGGGCTGTCTGGGTTTGCTGATGGTGCAATATCTTGGCGGAGGTGGCTGGGGATTGATTATCCGCCGCCCTCTGGAATCCGCTTCATCAACGCTTTGGTTGATGGCTGTGCTGTTCATCCCAATTATTCTTGGGTTGCACAGCCTATATCACTGGTCGCATCCGATCAGCCCTGACGCAGAAGAAAACGTCAAAAAGCTGTTGATACACAAAGCAGCCTGGCTGAATCCGAGCGGTTTCACGATTCGCGCGATCATTTATTTTGCGATCTGGATTGGCTTGATGTTCCTGCTCAGAAAATGGTCAGCGTCACAGGATTCGACATCAGACCCGAATGAAGCTCACGGTTGGGTTCAGAAAGCTCAAAACCTGAGCGGCCCTGGATTTTTGTTTTACGGCATGGCGGTCACCTTCGCCGGAATTGACTGGATTATGTCGCTGGATGCCGAATGGTTTTCGACAATTTTCGGCCTGTTGACCATTGCCGGACAAGGAGTCCTTTCAATCGCGTTTCTGATCGCCATCTGCGTGATTCTCAGAAAGTACGAGCCGATGTCGCACATACTGAAACCAAAACATTTCCATGATTTGGGCAAACTGCAATTGGCTTTGGTGATGGTCTGGGCTTACTTCTCTTTTTCGCAGTTGCTTATTATCTGGTCAGGCAATCTGCCGGAAGAGATTCCGTGGTTTCTTCGCCGCTTCGAAGGTCCGTGGCGCTGGATGGGTGTTGGCTTGCTGGTGCTGCATTTTGCGATGCCATTCCTGTTGTTGCTGTCGCGCGATCTGAAAAAGCACTCGAACGGTTTGGTCTGGGTTGCCGGTTTATTGATCCTGATGCGGTTGGTGGATTTGGTTTGGATAATCGTGCCGCAATTCGACGAAATGGCCAGAAAACCCGGAGCAGAAGTTATTCACAGCGGCCCTGCTCAATTTGTTGTTTATGCTGCGGCAACGATTGGTTTCGGTGGATTGTGGCTGGGATGGTTTTTCTGGCAATTGCGCCAGCGTCCGCTGGTCCCGTTCAACGATCCGCAACTGGCTGAAGCGGCTTCGGCTGGTGGAGGTCACTAAGAAAATTAGTTCTGCCTTTGCAGTTCACGGGAAATATATTCCGCGAACTGCAAACAGCGAACTGTGAACTGGAAACTTATGAGCGATCACAATCACGACAACGACAAGGATAATCTACAAGTCGAAGGCAGCGGCGTAAAAGCCAAACCGATGCTGGTTTTTCTCGGAGTTCTCGCTGCAGCAATAGCATTGGCTTACCTAATCATTGTTGGCGTCGAAATCGGCCTGAAGAAGTTTGAAGAAATGAACCCCGATCAACCGGCAACGGCTGTCCAGGGCGGACGTAAGCTTCCGCCTGAACCCCGTTTGCAAGGCGCACCGGAGCCGAATCCGGACAAACCTGGAGACACCAAAGCATCAATGCTGCCGCTGGAAGACATGGCCGTTTACCGCGACAAGATGAATAAACAGGTCGCTGCTTACGGCTGGGTGGATCAGCCCGGCGGAGTTGCTCACATTCCGATTGAGCGCGCCAAGGAAATGATTGCTGAGAAAGGTTTGCCGAAATTATCCGATGCTTTGATCGGTGAATATCACGCGGCTGAAACAGCTCGCAAACATGTTCTAAATGCCGTATCTAATGGTGGCCGTGGAATCAAGAGTCAGAAACAAAGTGTTCCGTCGGTGACACCGACTGGCGGCGAGGCTGCGAAACCTGCTAGTGGCGCTCCAATGACAGCGTCACCGGTTTCCAAACCAGCCGCCGTCAGTGCTGCTGCCGGCGCGAAGCATTAAGAAGCAGCAAAAGAAGTAAAAAATGTCTGTTCTAAATCGGCAAAAAGTAGTTTCGATGCTGACTGGCAAAATTGGATTTCAAATTTTTGCCTTTTGCTTTTTGGTATTAGTCTTTTGCCTTCAGGTGAAGGCGCAACCCGCCGGTATGCGTCCGCCGGTTCTAAAGGACGTAGGCGTTGACCAATTGTTGAATTCTCAGGTTCCGCTTGATCTTGAATTCAAGGACGAAACCGGGCGCTCTGTAAAGCTTCAGGATTATGCGGGCGACAAACCGATAGTTTTGTCGCTGGTTTATTACAATTGTCCGCAGCTTTGCAGCCTGACGTTAAACGGATTGATGAACGTCTTGAAGACTTTGCCGATGAAGGCCGGCAAGGATTTCATCTCTCTGACAGTCAGCTTCGATCCGAAAGAAACGCCGGAACTGGCTGCGGAAAAGCGAAACACATATTTGCAGAAACTGGCCAACCCGGAATTGAACGACGGCTGGCATTTTCTGACCGGCGATGAAAAAAACACGCTGGCACTGGCTAAATCAGTGGGTTTTCGTTTTGTTTGGGACCCGGTAAGTAAACAGTATGCGCACTCAAGCGCTCTGATTGTGATTACGCCACAAGGCAAAATTTCTCGTTATTTTTATCCCAGCGACGTGCTTTCCAATTTCGAACCGCGCGACATTCGATTCGGTGTCGTTGACGCTTCGGCGGGGAAAGTTGGTTCGCTGGCTGATCAGGTGATTTTGTACTGCTATCAGTACGACCCTAATCGGGGCACGTACGGTTTGGTGTTGATGCGGATTATGCGCGTCTTCGCTGTGATTACGATTATTTCTATAGCTGCTCTCATTCTTTATTTGAGGCACAAGACGAAACAGAAAGAAGCAGCGTGGGCTGCTCGCGTCTCGTGACGAATTGGATACGATATGAGCCTCTTTTCTTTTCAAGTTCCGTTGTTGCCTGAACAGGCGTCAAAGTTCGCGCTGGAAGTAGACCTGTTCTATATCGCGCTGTGGTTGATGACGATTGTTTTTACAATCGGCATCGTCGCTGCAATCTTCCTGTTCATGGTCAAATATCGCCGTCGCACAGATGGCGAGATTCCTGAACAGGTCGAAGGCATGATGACGCTGGAAATTCTGTGGTCGGTAATTCCATTTATCATCTGTATAGGCATCTTCGCCTGGGGCGCCAAGCTGTATTACCAGATGTACACCGAGCCGAAAGAGGCGATGGAAATTTTCGTCACCGGCAAACAGTGGATGTGGCGCGCTCAACACCAGGACGGGCAGCGCGAGATCAACACGCTGCACATTCCGGTCGGCCGTCGAGTCAAGCTGACCATGACCAGTGAAGATGTGTTGCACGCTTATTTCATTCCGGCTTTCCGCACCAAGACTGATGTGGTTCCAGGGCGTTACACAACAACCTGGTTCGAGGCGACCAAGCCCGGAACCTATCACATCTTTTGCGCGGAATACTGCGGCACTCAGCATTCAGGAATGATCGGAACCGTCACCGTAATGGAGCCTGGCGACTTTCAGGCTTGGTTGGGTGGGGGGACGAATGAGCCTCCGGCGGTTGTCGGCGAACGGCTGTTTTCCAGCCTGGCTTGCAGCACCTGCCATCTGGCTGACGGCAAAGGTCGAGGGCCTAAACTGGCCGAGCTTTATGGCAAATCGGTCACTCTGAACAATGGTTCGACCGTTACAGTTGACGACACATACATACGCGAATCAATTCTCGATCCCGGAGCGAAGATCGTTAAGGATTACCAGTTGATTATGCCCAGCTTCCGTGGACAGGTCAGTGAGGAGCAGATTGCTCAGATTATCGCTTACCTGAAATCCATAGGGCCGAAGGACGCTGATGCGGCTGCGGCAAAATCGCCTGCGCCTGTTGCTGCAAAACCGGCAGCGGCGAAACCTGCCGCCCCGGCACCGGCAACAAAATAGTAGGTTAAGTAGTTCCGCTTTGAAGCGGAAGAAATCGGCTAAAGCCGGTACCACAAACCAGAAACTCATAAGGTACGAACATGGCAACTGAAGTCATTGCTCAAGCAGAAGAAAGCCAGGTGAATTATTTGACCAACGGTCACACAGTCAAATCGTGGCTGTTAACGTTGGATCACAAACGAATCGGATTGCTGTATCTGTTTGCGATTTCGATCTTTTTTGCGATTGGAGGCATTTACGCCTCGTTGATTCGCTTGGAGTTGATCACGCCTCAAGGCGATCTGTTGACGGCGGAAACTTACAACCGCGTCTTCACGATGCATGGCGTGATGATGATCTTCTTCTTCCTGATTCCTTCGATTCCGGCGACGTTGGGTAACTTTTTGTTGCCGTTGATGCTGGGCGCAAAGGACGTGGCGTTTCCGCGGTTGAATCTGCTTAGTTGGTACGTCTTTATGGTCGGCGCGATTTTGATGCTGACCACGATCATGAGCGGTGGCATTGACACCGGCTGGACGTTTTACCCGCCCTACAGTTCGATTTACTCCAACACGCAAGTGACGCTGGCGGGTGTTTCGATTTTCATCACCGGGTTCAGTTCGATTTTGACTGGCTTGAACTTTATGGTGACCATCCACACGATGCGCGCTCCGGGGCTGACCTGGTTCCGTTTGCCGCTGTTCGTTTGGGCGCATTACGCCACCAGCTTGATCCAGGTGTTAGGAACACCGGTCATCGCCATTACAGTTCTGGCTTTGGGTTTTGAGCGCACATTGCAAATCGGTATCTTCGATCCAAAACTCGGCGGAGACCCTGTGCTTTTCCAGCACATGTTCTGGTTTTACTCGCATCCGGCGGTCTACATCATGATTATTCCTTCGATGGGAGTAATCAGTGAATTGATCGCCAACATGACTCGAAAGAAAATTTTCGGCTATCACTTCGTGGCGTTTTCGTCCTTGGCGATTGCGGTTTTCGGCTTTCTGGTTTGGGGACATCACATGTTCACCAGCAGCCAGTCAATGTATGCCGGAATGGTTTTTTCGCTGATTACTTACGCCGTAGCCATTCCGTCGGCGATCAAAACCTTCAACTGGACGGCGACGATTTTCAAAGGCTCTGTGTCGTATGACACGCCAATGATTTATGCACTGGCGTTTATAGGATTGTTTACCGTCGGTGGAATGACCGGGTTGTTCCTTGCAGCGCTCGGGCTGGATGTTCATCTACATGACACTTACTTTGTGGTGGCGCACTTCCATTACGTGATGGTGGGCGGAGCGATCATTGGTTATCTGGGTGGATTGCATTTTTGGTGGCCGAAGATTACAGGGCGCATGTACCCTGAGGTTTGGGGCCGCATTTCGGCGGCGATTATCTTCCTGGGTTTCAACCTGACTTTCTTCCCGCAATTCATCGTCGGTTATTTGGGGATGCCGCGTCGTTATCACGCTTATGTGCCAGAGTTTCAGGTTTGGCATATTCTTTCGACTGCTGGAGCTTCGTTGCTGGCAATCGGATTTATTATGCCGGTTATTTACCTGACCTGGTCTTTGAAGTACGGCGAAAAGGCTGGCAACAATCCGTGGATGGCAGCCGGTTTGGAATGGGAGACTTCGTCACCGCCGCCGACTGAAAACTTTACCTATCAACCGATCATCAATCACGACGCTTACGAATTCGAAAACGTCAAAGAGATCAAGGAAGCCGCAGCAAAAGAAGCGGCGTTGCAGTCAGCTTAAAAGTTGGCAGTTCGCTCTTCACGGTTCGCTGTTAAAAGTTTTTGACGCGCTGTGAATTGCCAACTGTGAACTGTGAACTAACAGGAGAATTACCTTGGCAGAACACGCAGCACACGTTCCCGGATTGGCGCATCATTTCGTCAACATGGAACAGCAGAAAGAAGCTGGCACGATCGGCATGTGGCTTTTTCTGTTGACTGAAATCATGTTCTTCGGCGGATTGTTTTTAGCCTACACGATTTATCGTTCTAAATACCCTGAAGGGTTTTTATTCGGCAGCCACTTGTTAAATGTGCCGCTTGGCGGCACCAATACTGTTGTGCTGATTGTCAGCAGTTTGACGATGGCGATGGCTGTTTACTTTTCGCAAAAAGGTGAACAGAAAAAAGTGCTTCTGTTTTTGGCGCTGACACTGATTCTTGGCACAGCCTTTTTGGGCATTAAATACGTAGAGTATTCAACCAAGATTCACGACCATCTTTTTCCGGCGTTTACCACTTACCATCCGGTGACGACAGGCGAGCACGGCATTCCAGTGGAATTGCAACAACCAGTTCGAATTTTTCTGTGGATTTATTTCATGATGACTGGGCTGCACGCCTTGCACATGATTATCGGAATTGGGTTGTTGCTGGTAATTATGTACATGACCAGTAAAGGCAGGTTCAGCAAGGAATATAACTCGCCGGTCGAGATATTCGGTTTGTACTGGCACTTTGTTGATATTGTCTGGATTTTCCTATTCCCGCTGCTTTATTTGACAGGTTTCCACGTGGTAGCTGGCGGTCATTAATCAATTGAAAGAGGTTTTGAGGAGCTTATGGCGGAACATACTTCCGAACATCATATTGTCCCACTGAAGTATTACTTCGGAGTTTTCGGCTTGTTGATGGTGCTGACTGTGTTGACAGTTGCGGTTGCCAAAATAGATTTTGCGCACCAATGGGGCGAGAAATGGGCGCTTATGAATATCATCGTTGCGATGACCATCGCCGTCGTCAAAGCGACGGCAGTCGTGTTGATTTTCATGCACGTGCGCTGGAGTTCGAAATTAACCCAGGTAATCATCATCGCCGGGCTGTTCTGGCTGGCGATTTTGTTGATTATGACAATGGGCGATTACTTGGTTCGTGGCGGCTGGGGCGTGTTAGGCGTTAAAGGGCCGTAATAATTGTGTGTAGTGTGTAGTTTGAGAACGCATCCCTCGCGCCGTCTGAGTTGGTGACAAATCCAACTTCGGACGGCGCTTTTTTCGTTATGACGTTATTGCAAGGATCATTGTTGTTTGGTTCAGCGGCTGTCGCCGGAGCTATCAACTCGGTTGCCGGTGGCGGCACATTGGTCAGCTTTCCTATGCTGGTGTGGACTGGCGTTTCGCCGGTTATTGCCAGCGCGACGAACGCGTTAGCAATGACTCCGGGGGCGGCGGGCAGCGCTTTGGGGTATCGTCGCGAACTGGCCAGTTCGCCTCGAAAATATCTGGTGTTGCTAATCCCCAGCCTGATCGGCAGTCTGGTCGGCGGGGTTCTGTTGAAAAAAACTCCGCCTGGAGTTTTTGCCGTGCTGGTTCCATACCTGATTTTGTTCGCAACGATTTTGTTTATGTTGCAGGAACAAGTGCGCCGATGGTTGAAAACCGGTGATGGCGAACAGCGCGAAGCCACGACCTCCTGGCTGATAGGCGCGTGTTGTTATCAATTCGGAGTAGCGGTTTACGGCGGATATTTCGGCGCAGGCATAGGAATTCTGATGCTGGCTGCGCTGGGCATGCTGGGGCTGCGCGATATTCACCAGATGAACGGGTTGAAGAATATTTTCGGCGCATTGACCAATGGAGCCGCTGCCGTCTATTTCGTTTTTGTCGGATTGATTAACTGGCCTGCCGCACTGTTGATGTCAGTCGGCGCAATCGTTGGCGGTTACGGCGGAGCGGGCTTGGCCAGAAAGATGGGGCAGAAAGTCATTCGCCGTTTGGTGATTGTGATCGGCTTTGCGATGGCGATTTCGCTTTTCTTCAAGAGTTGATACCTGGTTCTGACTAACAAAGCTACGCCAAAGGTGCAGCACTCCCCAAAATGGCAATTGCGGCAATCACAGCAATGTATGCGAGTTTTCTGCTGGTCGGCTGGCTGGCTGCGCGTAAGGTTAAAGACGGCACTCCAGCCGATTTGATTCTGGCCGGTCGTTCGATGCCGGTTTGGATTGCGACGCTGACAATGACCGCGACCTGGGTAGATGGCGGTTACCTGCTGGGAACTGCCGAAGGCGCGTTCAAATCGTCTCTTTCTTTAGGCGTTCAAGGCGGTTTTTGCTTCGGTTTGAGCTTGATACTTGGCGGGCTGTTTTTTGCGCGGCGAATGCGCCAACTGGAATTCACTACGCTGATTGATCCTTTTGAATCGCGTTTTGGCAAGCATTGGGCAGTTGTTCTTTTCATACCCGCAATGCTGGGCGAAGTTTTCTGGAGCGCCGAACTGCTGGCTGCGATTGGTTCGACTTTTGGCGTATTGCTGGGAATGAAGCTGGCAACGGCGATACTGTTGTCGGCAGTTGTCATCATTGCTTACACAATGGTCGGCGGTATGTGGTCTGTTGCTTATACGGATGCATTTCAGCTTGGGTTGGTCGTGCTGGGGTTGGCTGTGGCGATGCTGTTTATCTTCAGCGCAGCCGGAGGTTTAGAGGCAAGCTGGTCGCATTACCTGGCCTCGCATTCTGAACAAGGACTGTTTTTTCCGCCGCTTCAGCCAAGCGGCGGTTTCTGGACTTCGCAATCAATCATCGGCTGGTGGGATGTCAGCTTTATGTTGGTGTTGGGTGGCATTCCGTGGAACTGTTATTTCCAGCGAGTGCTTTCCTGCCAGACACCACGCAAAGCTCAAATGCATTCGCTGTTTGCCGGTGTCTTGACGATCCTGCTGACAATTCCTCCGCTTCTGTTGGGTGTGGCGGCTTTCAAATACAACTGGCCATCGGAGTTGCTGGCGCAACTGCAAGCACATCCATCTGAAACTTTACCGATGCTGCTGAAGCATGTTACTCCGCCCGCGGTCGCGCTGCTGGGTTTTGGCGCGATCATCGGAGCGGTGACTTCCAGCTTCAGCTCGTCAATTCTTTCGGCGGCTTCAATGGTCAGTTGGAATTGCTGTTACCGTTTGCTGTGGCCTCAGCTTTCGGTTTTGCAGATGAAGCGGATCATACGTTTTTCGATTGTGGCGCTGGGCGCTGGCGCAGTCGTCATGGCTCTGAAAGTTCAGAGCGTTCAGGCGTTGTGGTTTTTCACCAGCGATCTAATTTTCGTCCTGCTGTTTCCTCAGCTGGTGGCTGCACTTTACGATCCCAAAGCGAATTGTATTGGCTCAATTGTCGCGTTTTCGGTTTCGCTGGTCTTGCGACTGGGCGGAGGCGAGCCGCTGTTCAATATGCCCCACTTCATTCCTTACCCCGAACTTTTCACCAGTAATCCGGCAAGCTGGTACGACGCCAGCGGAGCGTTGCTGTTTCCTTTCAAAACTTTGGCAGCAGCAGCCGGATGTGTTTTGTTGCCAGTGGTTTCTAGGCTGACCGCGAAATGGAGTCCGCCGCTTCCGCTGCGGAAAATAAGCGTGGCCGTTCAGGCTGAAGATTGAACCATGGTGAATCGCAAACAACTCTTAGCTTGGTCTGTTCACCTGTATACCGCTTCGGGGTTGATTGCCGCTGCTGGAATGGCGTTTTTCATTGTGCGTGGGGGGGCCGAGGCTTTTCGCTGGGCGATTGCTCTGATGGTTGCGGCTACTTTTATTGACGCAACTGACGGAACGTTGGCGCGCAGGTGGCGGGTCAAAGAGGTTTTGCCGGGCTTCGACGGGCGCAAGCTAGACGACATCGTAGACTTTCAAACTTACACCTCACTGCCTTTGCTGTTTGTTTGGCGGGCAGGTGTTCTGTCTGAAAACTGGAGTTGGTTTTTATTGCTGCCATTGCTGGCCAGCGCCTATGGCTTTTCGCAATCCGACGCCAAGACCGACGATCATTACTTTCTGGGCTTCCCTTCGTACTGGAACGTAGTCGCAATTTATCTGTACTGGTTGCAGCCGCCGTTTTGGATTTCACTGACGGTGATTGGAACTCTGTCAGTGCTGACGTTTGTGCCTTCGTTATATCTTTACACTTCGTACAAAGGACAGTTCAGCCGACTGACGAACTTTCTGTTGGTGCTTTGGACAGTGCTGTTGGTTTTGATAATCGCGCAGGTTTTCGCCGAACCCAAGCCGATGATGTGGCTGTCGCTGGCTTTTCCTATTTATTATTTCGGGCTGTCTTGGTGGATCACATTGCGTAGGTGGTTGCATCAGAGATTGCTGACATAAATGAAAAGCGCCGAGTCACCTCGGCGTTTTTCATTTAATCCTCGTTTTCTTCGCGGTAAGTCTTCAGTTTGTTGTGAAGAGTTTTCAGGCTTATGTTCAGCAGATCAGCAGCGCGAGTTTTGTTGTTGTTCGTGCGAATCAGAGTTTTCAGGATCAATTGGCGTTCGGCTTCATCCAGAGAAATTGGCACGGGCAGAGTGATTGAATCTTCGTTCTTGAAAGTTCGACCTTC
>JBGAPB010000045.1:0-23371 GCA_044221525.1 Blastocatellia bacterium
CGAATCATTGCGTCGGTTTTGCGTTCGTGCCGCTCCATCCTTTCGTCCAGTCGGTGATCCTGAGCGACAAACTTTTCGTCAATACGCTTTTCTGAAGTGGCGAAACGTTCGTCCAACCGCAGATCAATCTCCTGCGTTCGTTCGTCGAAGCGTTCGTCAATTCGCTGATCGGAGCTCGCCAGTCGTTCATCAACCCGGCGGTCTAGGACAGATTCGTGGTCGTCAGATCGGCGCTCAAGCGCGGTAAACCGCGAATCAATCCGCTGATCAATCGCTCGTTCGTAAGTGTCGGCGCGCTGGCTCAGGCTGGAATTAAGCTCGCCGACCTGTTCGCCGATTTGCTCGGTGATTTCGCGTGAAAGAATCAAACGCAGGTTTCGGAGTATGGATTTTAGTCGGCTCATAGTTGGAGTAGTCGGTAGTCAGTAGTCAGGAGTCGGTAACGCAGCAGTTGTCGGGCATGGAATTCTGTCGCGGCAACTATCGTATACCGACTACCGACTACCGACTACTTCATCGTAAACACTCTGGGTTTCGCGCGCGGCTTTCTCCCAGGAAAAGCGCGCGGCTTGTTCGATCCCGGCTCGTTTGAAATATTCGCGCGCGGTTTGGTCACTCAGCAGTTTAGCGATGTGCGCGGTCAGTGTTTGCCAGTCGTTAGGATCGTGAGTCAGCCCCGCCTGGCCAACGACTTCTGGCAAGCTGGTGACGTTGCTGGTGATCGTTGGCGTTCCGCAGGCCATCGCTTCCAGCGGAGGCAAGCCGAAACCTTCGTATAGCGACGGGTAAACAAAAGCTTCAGCCGCAGAATAAAGCGCGGGCAAATCTTCGTCGGCGACGTAGCCGGTGAATTGCACCTGATCGGTCAGCTTTAATTCCTCAACCAGCTTGAAAACTTCTTCGTAAAGCCAGCCTTTGCCTCCGCACAACGCCAACTGTGGACGCTGGTCGGTCGTTTTCAACAACTCGTCATAAGCTCGAATCAGTGTCAGCAGGTTTTTTCTCGGCTCGATTGTTCCCACATAAAGCAAATATGGTTGCCGAAGCTGGTACTTTTCCAGTATCGGCTGGCATTCTGTCGCTGACAGAGGCTTCAGGTTATCGCGCGCGGCTTCAAAGATGACTCGAATTTTGTCTTCACGGATTCCCAAATACTGCATGGTTTCGCGCTTGGTGAATTCGCTTGGAACGATGATTTTCGTCGCTCGGCGAGCCATCAATGGCATGCGGCGTTTGCCGCGTTTGACGTTTTCGTCCTCGTGCGTGTGAGCTTGCGTAAACAACGACAGGTCGTGAATCGTCACCACTGTCGGACAGGGAGAAAACACCGGGATGCAGTAATTCGTTCCGTGAAAAACATCCAGCGGCGATATACGCAGCATCGCGGGCAATCCGGCCAGCCACCATTTGCGAAAAACCGAGCGGACGGGAAAAAACATCTTGCTCAGATTCGTTGGAGTGCCGTTACCAGAATTGTTGGAAGCCTGAAAGGCGAAATCGAAGGGAGAAAGTAAGACATATTGATGGTCGGAATGGATGCGCGCTAGCGACGATGCCAGTGCGTCCGTATAATGCCCAATCCCTGTTTTCGCCGCGACCAGTGGAATAGCGTCAAGACCGATTCTCATAAGCGGCGTCACAGATACCACCACTGAAAGACAATTTCAAATCTCTGATTTCAAATGACTACCATTTCAAAAGACAGCGAACTACGACAAATTTTGGATAACACTGCCGCCGCTCAGCGCGACGCTCTGACGATGACCGGATGGTGGCACAGCATTGATCTTGGAGACGGGAAAGTCACTCCCGGCGCTCACAAGATCGAAGAGTTGCGCGATAACTTCGCCAAATTCCTGCTGCCCGATTTGGCTGGCAAACGGGTTTTGGACATTGGCTGCTGGGACGGCTTTTACAGCTTTGAAGCCGAACGGCTTGGCGCTCAGGTGACTTCGGTGGATTGCTGGCGACCTGAAAAGTTCTTCGTCGCCCGCGAAGCCCTGAACTCCAAAGCCGAGTTTCACGAACTCAGCGTTTATGAAGTAACCAAAGAAAAGCTTGGCGCTTTCGATGTGGTTTTCTTTCTCGGCGTACTTTATCACGTCAAACATCCGCTGCTGGCTCTGGAACAGGTTTGCGAAGTGACTCGCGATTTGGCCGTCATCGAAACTCATCAAATTGACAACCTGTTCGACACCAAACATCCGGTGATGGAGTTTTACGAAATGGACGAACTGGGCGGCCAGTACGATAACTGGTGGGGGCCGAACGTCGAATGCCTGGTTCAAATGACTCGCACGGCTGGGTTTGTTCGAGTAGAAGTTTTGCGACGCCAAGACACTCGCGTGGTAATCAAAGCTTATCGCCGTTGGGATGACAAACCGAATGAAGCTGCACCTTCGCTGAAAATCGTTGATGTTCTGAATGCTGTGAATCTTGACCATATCTTGCCGCGCAGAGGCCGAAACGCCGTGCTGGCTTTGTCAGTTGCAGGGTTGCCGGAAAATGCCACACGCGATTCTGTGCGGGTTGAGATTGGCGGTTTCGGCTCCAGGCCGGTTTACGTCGGCAAATGGGGCGACGAAGGAAATTGGCAGATCAATGTTCCTGTTCCGCTGGGTTTGGAGCTTGGCAAAACCATTGTCGCTGTCTGGAATGGAAATCAGCTTTCGGACAACTTCGAGATTGAATTGATCGAAGGCGGCCAGTGGTAAATCCAACGTCATAAGGTAATAAGGTAAAAATTATGGGTAACAGTCAGTTGCGCGAGCAAGTCAGGCAAGTCAATGCTGAGAAAAACGAAAAATTGTTGTCTGGCTCCTGGTGGCACAGCATTGATCTTGGCGACGGGCGAGTAACGCCTGGAGTCAATTCGCTGGATGAATTGCAGAATAGATATGCCAATCTGAAATTGCCTGATGATTTGACTGGTCGAACACTGCTGGATATTGGATGTTGGGATGGTTTTTTTAGCTTTGAAGCCGAGCGTCACGGTGCGCGGGTTTCCTCTGTGGATTGTTTTAGGTCGCCTAATTTCTCGATAGCTCGTGAAGAATTGAAATCAGAAGCTGAGTTCCACGAACTGAGTGTTTACGAAGTGACGAAAGAGAAACTCGGTTCGTTCGACATCGTGTTTTTTATGGGTGTGCTCTACCACGTTCGGCACCCGCTATTGGCGCTTGAACAGGTCTGTGAGGTAACACGCGATTTCGCCATTATCGAATCGCACATTATTGACAGGATGCATGAAGGCAGCGAACCAGCAATGGAGTTTTACGAATTTGATGAATTGGGCGGCCAATATGACAATTGGTGGGCACCCAACGTCGAATGCATGACACAGATGGTTCGTTCAGCCGGCTTTGCTCGGGTCGAGTTGCTTTACCGCACAGACACACGCGCCGCCGTTAAGGCTTATCGAACCTGGGATCAAAAGCCTGATAGTTGCTCGTCCGAGTTGGTTATTCGTGATGTTTTCAATGCGATGACCTATGACCGCTGTTTTCCGCGAAGCGGAAGGAACTCTTTCATCTGTCTATGGGTTGAAGGGTTGTCAAAGTCTGCTCAGCGTTGGGATGTTCGAGTTGAAATTGGCGGCTTCGGAATTCACCCTACTTATGTCGGTCTACCCGGTGATCCTCAATATTCCTCTATGATGCAAATCAATGCCCCAATTCCTCCCGGGCTGGAATCGGGAAAAACCAGCCTATGTTTCTGGCACAATGGGAAGTTATCGAATGAACTTGAAATCCAATTGACGGAAGGCACACGATGGTAACATTGCCAAGATAAGGATGTTTCCTACGCTATTTTCTGGCCTGGCAAGTGTTTTGGGTTGATTGTTGAAGTGTTAATGTGGTTGTTTGTCTTACGTTACGTTAATTTGTTGATAATAGTGGGTTTTCACGTTTTAGGCTCTGGTCAGGTTACTAATTGCCATGCTAAGTTAATCCCGCTCTACAGTACTTGATGTTGAATTTACCAAAGTAAGTAGAAATACTTTCTGAATAAATCCCCGCTCTATATTCCGATGGTTAATTATCAAGTACTTCCACTTGAGTGACATCCCCATCGTTAAAATTTGGTCGGACACAAGGATTAACATCTTGTATGACTGATGTTGGTCTTGTTTCCCGGCATTTAAGAATCTCTTTTCTTCTACTTTTCTGTTACGTGCTTTGGGGTTGTTTGGCTTTGGCTGAATAGCATTGTGGTAATAGAAATATGAGGGAAAACCTTTCGGCTATCTAAAAAATAGATCCAAATAAAGGCTCTGGCCGATGCCGGATTTCTTCGCGTCAAAACTTACGATGCGCGGCGCGAATTCGGCTTCAACCTCAGCGACGGGCGAATGTTTTATCTGGCCAGGAAGTGATAATGATTTTTAGACCGCGAGTAAAAGTTTGCTGCATCAGCAGTCTTGCCGAAGCAGAGTTGGCGATTCGTTATGGAGCCTCTGCTTTGGGACTGGTTTCCGCGATGCCCAGCGGGCCGGGCGTGATTGAAGAAGAACTGATCGCCGAAATTGCCGCGCAGGCTCCTCCTCCCATCGCTACATTTTTGCTGACCAGCAAACAGGATGTTGATTCAATAATTGCTCAGCAACGCCGATTGCGAGCGAACACAATTCAATTGGTTGACCGTCTGGAACAGGGAAGTTTCGACGACTTGCGCTCGGCTTTGCCTGGAATTTCTCTGGTTCAAGTGATTCATGTCACCGGCGAAGAATCGGTTGAGGAAGCTCTGGCTGTCGCGCCTCAAGTTGACGCGATTCTGTTGGATTCGGGAAACCAGAAATTGGCGGTGAAACAACTTGGCGGCACCGGACGAACTCACGACTGGACGCTCAGTCGCAAAATTCGCGAAGCTGTCAACGTGCCGATCTTTCTGGCTGGCGGCTTGAAATCGGAAAACGTTGCCGACGCGATTCGCTCGGTCGAGCCTTTCGGGTTGGATTTGTGCAGCGGGGTGCGGACCGATGGAAAGCTGGATGAAGCGAAACTGGCGCGGTTTTTTGAGCAAGTGGGAATGGCTTGAAGTACGTCGTTAGTTTCATAAGCAAAATGGGCGCGAAGTTTTCGACTTCGCGCCCATTTTGCTTTTTACCTGGAAGTGACTTGCGCCTTAGAAGGTGACCTTTATAGACAGTTGCACTTGACGCGGATCGCCAACGCCTTGCCGCAGGAAGCCGTCGAAGTTAAACAGCCCCACAGTCGTCAGCGGGTTGATCAGGTTGTCGTTGTTAAGAGTGTTGAACATTTCCACGGTTGGAATTATGGCGAATCGGTCGCCGCCGAAACGGCGCGACAGGCTCCAATCCAGCGAGAAGTATTCGTTGTTTTTGCGCGCTGTGTTGCGATTGAGCGCCGTTCGAAGGCCCGGCGTGATTGGTTGCGCGCTGCGAGCCTGTATTCGCAAGTTGCCCTGTACTTTGCCGGGCAATTCGCCGTTCATCGAAAAATTGAACTTGTGGCGAATGTCGCGGTCGGACAGAGCGTAATCCAGAAACAGCCGGTTGATGTCGAAAGCGCGGTCGGTGAAAGGATCGCGTTCATTCGAATCGTCGTCGTAATCTTGAGAGTAAACGTAATTGCCATCGAATTGAACCCCGTGGCTGAAGCGTTTACGCATGCCGATTGTGACTCCACGATAAAGCGATTTGCCGACTGAACTGGTGACCATCACTTCGCCAAGCTGCGGCGAGAAGATGCCGCTGCGGTTGGCGTTCAGGAATCGTGTCAGATGCACGCCCTTGGAGTGGGTGTAATCCAAATACAACGCCAGATTGTTGGCCAGCTCATGCTCAATGCCTACATTGGCAGTGTAAATGCGTGGGTTGGCGTAATCACGGCTGAAAACTCGCACGCCTGAAAACAACGGGAATTGGCCAGCCGGGACTTTAGTTGGAACTGTGACATTGGGCCAGGTTGGGCCGGGAACGCCGGACGCTATGATGTCGGAGTTCAGGAAGATGGTCTGCTGTTGAACACCGTTCGTTGTGATCGTACCGACTTGCGACAGCATGTTCTGTCGAGCGTTGTAAATTCCCCAGCTTGCCCGCAGAACCGATTTGCCGTTGTTGGCCAAATCCCACGCGAAGCCGACGCGCGGTTGAAACATTTTGTACTGATCCGGCAACGTGCCGTCCGACGGGAAACGAGGGTCTTTCAGGAAGCTGCCATAAGCGGTTTGTGAAGGTGCCACCGTCAGTGCCGGGAAAAGTTGAGCTTCCCAGCGTAAACCGTAACTGAGCGTGAAGCCACGTTTGATCTGCCATTTGTCCTGGGCGAAAAGCGAATACTCTTCGTTGTCAATGTTCGATGCTCCTGTGGCATCGGTGGCCACCCCGTCCAGAGCCGCACCCTGCAAATAAAGCAGCAGCGGGCCACCGGTTGAAGTCGAACCTGCCGGACAGGCAGCGGTTGCGGCAACGTAAGCTCCGTTCGAACAGCCTTTGATATTCGGGCCGTAACCCGCGCCCAAACTGGCGGGCGAAGCGTAACGAAGGAAACCAGTCACGCTGTCGAAGATGTAGCGGCTTTCAAAGAATCCGCGAAAAACTTGGGCGTTATTGCTGTGCGTCCAGTCGCCGCCAAGTTTGAAGTTGTGGTCGCCGGAGATGATCGAAAAGTTGTCTTTCAACTGCCAGCGTTGAAATTTCTCGTCAACGTTTGGTGCCAGAAAGAATGGATTGCCGAATCGGAAACTGGGGACAAAACCAATTGCTGTGTCGGCAGGGATGTTCGATTTCGTCGCCGAACGCGGACGGTCTTCGCGCAGGTAAGTCGCATGGAACTCGTTGACCTTCGTCGAAGACAGCGTGGTGAAAAGGTTCAGATTGACCGCATGAATTTTGGCGGGGCCTTCAGTGCCGTTGGCCGATGTTCCGTAAGTCGGCACGTCGAAAGTTTCGTTTTCTTTCTTCGACCGATTGAAATTGTAAGACACGGCCAGTTCGTTGGCCGGGTTCAGATTGAAATTCAGTTTGCCAAGAAACGCTGACGTGTTAATCGGTTTTTTAACCGGCAGGCCTTCATCTTGGTTGCGTGTGGTTTTGAAAAAGTTCAGCAAAGCCAGTCGTTGACAATCAGCACTGCCGTTGATCAGAGCTTCGTTGGCCTGAATCGTCGGAGTTTGCACGGAGCAGGGCGCACCGATTGCCGTGCTCAGATTGGGGCGGGTCAGATTGCCCAGAACCTGTTCGAATGCGCCGAAGAAAAAGGCTTTGTCTTTGACAATTGGGCCGCCGATATTTCCGCCGAACTGTTCGCGATGAAAATCCTTGAGCGGGCTGCCGTCGGCTGTGTCCGAAGTCAGGGCTTCCAGCCGCTGGAAATGAAACACATCGCCGCGCAACTGGTTGCCGCCTGATTTGGTGACGGCGTTGATGATGCCGCCTGCGCTGCGCCCGAATTCGGCAGTGGCTCCGGCGGCTACGACCTGAAATTCCTTAATCGCGCCGATGGGAATATCAATTGCCGCGCGCTGGCCGCCTGCCTGCTCGGCGAAAAATCCGTTGTTGTAATCGCCGCCGTCCAGGCTGATGTTGTTGAAAATTCCGCGTTGGCCGTTGAAGTTGATTTCGTCTCCGTCGGGCCCTTGAGTGATGCTGACGCCAGGAGTCAGTGTCAGCAGGTCTTCAAATTTGCGGCCCAGCACAGGCGTGCGGGCAATGGCTTTTTCATTCAATGTCGAGCTTGATTCGGTTTTGACTGTGTCAATCGTTGGCGAAGCGGTGATGGTGATGCGCTCCTGCACGGCGGACACTTTCAAACTCAGGTTCAGGTTGACTGTCAGGCCGACGGTCAACGCAATGTTTTGTTGTTCGACAGTGGCGTAACCTTGTTTCGACACTGTCAACGTGTAGCTTCCGGGTTGCAACAGCGGGAATGCGAAACGTCCGCTCGAATCCGTCGTCGCATTTTTGGTTGAATTGGTGTCAAGGTTTTTGGCTTCGACTGTTGCGCCTGCGATAACCGCCCCAGTCTGGTCGCTTACTGCTCCCTGGATCGAGCCTGCTGTGCTCTGCGATTGCGCCCACGCGGTTGAAATCGAAGCCAGCGTGAGCAGCAAAAGCGCTGCTGCCTGCTTGATATTTGCTTTCATTGTTTTTCTCCTGAAGATAATGGTTGGTTGTTGAATACTCCGGTGCCGTGACTTTTATGCGCACTGCTTCGGCACGCATGTTCGGTTGAGTATCAATTACTGCAAAGCTATTTAGGATTACTTATGGTTGACGGCCGGGATTCTAAAGATCGTTGGCAAGACTGGCAAGGCGGATGTTTAGAGTTCACGCTTCAGCTTGTCTGGTTTGCCGACGACGCGCTGAAGCGTGAACTCTAAACTTTATTTTTTGACCGATTTCAGCATTGCCTGAAATTCGCTTTCAGCGGCGGCAATTGTTTTGGCCGGACCGGTCAGCTTGAAAAAGACCTCGCCCGAAGGCCCTTCGATGATTGCGCCGAGCAAGCGATAGTTAGGCTTTTTAGTCGCCGGTTGTCCCATAGCCATTCCGCCTCCGGCAAAAGTTCCTGTCAGATCAACCAGAGTTACAGGAAAACCGTTTATCGTTTCTTTTTTCTGCTTGGCTTTGGCAGCGTCTGCCTGATCAAACTGGCCAATCCAACGATCAATATTGGCTTGAACGCCTCCGCCTATGTTGGTGAAAACCGCGCATTCCCCACCATCTGTGTCGCCTTTAGCTGGCGGGACGATGTAAGTCGCCGCGCGCATTCCGCTGGCAGGTTTTACTTCCCAACGCGCTGGCGGAGTCCATGTGATTTCGGCTCCCCCGCTTGGTTTCATCGGCACAGTCGCCGGAGCCGACGAAGCTGTGGACGATGAAGTCGCAGTTGACGGGCTGGCAGGCTCACTGGAAGTGATTTCTTTAGGGGCGCTTGCCCCGCAAGCGGTAAGTATTAAGGCAGAAAATAAAATTGCCGGTGTGCGCCAGTTGATAGACGCAAAATTGAATTTCATAAAAACTCCTCAGTTAAATTTGCATGGAGTACGGACTTTAGGCTGCCGGTTTCGTTTTTCAACCAGTCAGCAGCCTGAAGGCTGCACTCCATGCTTTACTCAGGCCTCACGAGTTGAAGCCATTTTGTCTTTGAACAACAGCAGGAAGATCAACAGAATCACTCCCGCAAAGATCGCCGGTTTGCCCCACAGAGGTTTCCATTCAATGGCTTTTAACTCATCACGACGCAACTCAACTTTTTGTTTTTCTAGTTGAGCAATCTGCGCTTGGTCGGCGGCAGGATTGGCTTTCAGCTTTTCAAGCTCAGCAGTCTTGGCGACCATCTGTTGAGCGGCTTCAATGGATTTGGGGGTTGTGTGCTGAGTTAAAACCTTGCCTGCGGCATAAGCTCCGATCATCATTCCCAAGCCGAGAGTAAAAAGTACCAACAGTCCTTGCGCCTGAGCTCGAATTTGGGGGGGCGCAACCTGGTCGGTGTAAATTTGCCCTGTCACAAAGAAAAAGTCGTAGCAGATACCATGCAAAACAATACCGACGAAAATCATCCAACGAATTTCATCGGGCGCTCCAAAGGAAAACAGCAGGTAACGCACCACCCAGGCCAGCATGCCAACCGCAAGCATCCATTTAACGCCCAGCTTGCGGAAGAAAAGCGGCATTACCAACATAAAGAAAATCTCCGACATCTGGCCAAAAGTCATCACCAGTCCGATTACATCTCCAAAACCAAGCAACTTGGCGACGTTACCGAATCCAGAGACATTTTCAAACTGTGCCATTTCAACTATGCGGCTTGTGATCTGATAGTAAAACGAGAGTGGAATACAGATCAGAAATGACGAAAGCAAAAAGATCAGATACGAGCGGTTTTTCAGAAGCGCCAATGCGTCCAGGCCAAGAACCTGTTTTATTGTCACCTCTCCGGTTTGTGTTGGTGGAGTGTGCGGCAGCGTCAGGCTAAAGAGTCCCAACAAAATACCTGATGCCCCGGCCAGGTAGAACATGTTGATCTTTGTGCTCCAACCCAGCCAACTGATGGCAAATCCGACTGCGATCCAGCCAATGGTTCCAAGCACGCGAATCGAAGGAAAATCCTTTTCGGTGTTCGGGATATTTTTCATTGCGACCGTGTTGCTCATCGCCAACGTCGGGTAATAGGTCAACTGACTTAAGAAAATCATGAAGTTGATAGCAACAGGTGAACTGCCGCCTTTCATCATTCCGGCGGCGACAAACATTAGGACTCCGCCCAGCAGGTGCATTGCCGCCATCACATGTTGGGCGGCAAAGAAGCGGTCGGCAATCATTCCCACGATGATTGGCGAAATGATCGCCGCAATCGGGCCAACTGCGTAAGTCCAGCTAATGTCATCGGCCTTGAAGCCAATCGTTCCCAGATAATTCGGAGCCGTTACATACCACGCGCCCCAGACGAAAAACTGCAAGAACATCATCGCCGACAATTGCAGGCGGATTTTTCCATTCATAATTTTGTGTCTCTCGCTTTGTGTTGGGTTTTGAAATCGTTGGTGCCGCTTTTTTGTGAAAGCGTGGCGGATTCTACCTGACTCGCTCGTTGAAGGCGAGAGCCTGGAAAGTTTGTCTTGGCTGCTTGCCATACCCGGTTGGATTGAGTAAAAACAGGTTGCATTCATTTTCAAACCACGAACCCAAACCTTCATTGAAAGTTATGTCAGAGCAAAATCTATTCATTGGAATTGATCTGGGCGGAACCAATATCAAGGCCGCGCTGGTCAACACAGACACCGGCGAAATCGCTGCGACTCGTTCTACGCCGACTCACGCCCGCGAAGGCCACGATTCTGTTGTCTCTCAAATGGCTGTGTTGGTCGAAGAAATCATACTGGCCAGCGGAACAACTAAAGCCGACATCGGCGGCGTAGGCATAGGCATTCCCGGCGCGCTTGATCTGGAAAAAGGCACAACGATCTTTCTACCTAACTTGCCCGGCAACTGGCGCAACGTTCCTGTGCGCGATCAGCTTTCCAGAATTAGCAACTTACACGTGGCTATCCTGAACGACGCCCGCTCAATGACTCTGGGCGAATGGAAGTTCGGCGCGGGCCGAGGTTTCGACACGGCTTGTTACACGCTGGGAACCGGAATCGGCGGAGGCCTGGTTTTGAACGGCAAGCTTTATCTGGGCATCAACGGTTCGGCAGGGGAACTTGGCCACATCAGCGTAGACTTGAACGGGCCGAAATGCGGTTGCGGCAGTCGTGGTTGCATCGAGGCTTATGCATCAGGCCCGGCCATCGCCGCGATGGGAATGAAGCATGTTGTTCAAGGTCGCAACACTGTCATGGCCGATATGTGCGAAGGCGACCTGAATAAAATTACGCCCGAACTGGTTTGCGAAGCCGCCCGCCGAGGCGACGAAGCCGCCCGTGAGATTTACGAATTCGCCGGAACCATCATCGGCGCAGGCATCGCCAACGTGATTACGGCGGTCACTCCGCGTCGGATAGTCATCGGTGGCGGAGTCGCCGCAGCCGGAGAATTGATCCTTGATCCGATTCGCCGCTCCATGCGTTCGCGGGTTTTTCTGGTGGACTCGCTGCAAGTCGAAGTCGTCGCCGCTCAGCTTGGCAACAACGCCGGACTGATCGGCGCGGCAGTCTGGGCCAGACAACAATTGTAAAATCTTCTTTTCTCCCACGAAGCCACACGAAGAAAACACGAAGAAAGACAAAAGGAAGAATTGGCTTCATTGCTCCAATCAAACTTTTCATCCTGTTGAATCCTGTAAATCCTGTCTAAAATTGTTTTCTTCTTCGTGGCTTCTTCGTGTGGCTTCGTGGGAAAGTATTTGGAGATCAAAGTGACATTGAACATTGAAAAGCTGACGGCGGAACAGTTCGCCAAAACGATTGACCATTCCTTGCTGCAACCGCAGTTGACTGAAGCTGAAGTCGTTGCAGGGTGCGAGCTGGCGGCGCGCTATCACGCGGCTTCGGTTTGCGTGAAGCCGTATCACGTCGAACTGGCAGCAAAGCTGTTGGCCAATTCCGATGTGTTGGTTAGCACCGTCGTCGGATTCCCGCACGGCAGTTCGACCATCGAAACCAAGCTGGCCGAAGCCGCACAAGCTTTGGAAGATGGCGCGGTTGAACTAGATATGGTCATCAATTACGGCCAGTTGCGTTCCGGCGAAGTTGAGTACGTTGCCCGCGAAGTCAAAGCCATCGGCGATCTGGCGCACGCCCACAACGCCAAGGTCAAAGTCATTTTTGAAAACGCCCATCTGACCGACGAACAGAAAATCGCGGCTTGCAAACTCTGCGACGAAGCCGGAGCCGATTGGGTGAAAACTTCGACCGGCTTTGCTCCGACCGGGGCGACCGTTGCCGACATTCGATTGATGCGCGCCAACGTCAGCGACCGCGTCCAGGTCAAAGCCGCTCACGGCGTCAGAACTCTGGCGGCGGCGCTGGAAATGATCGAAGCCGGTGTGACGCGAATCGGAGCTACGGCGACGGCAACAATGTGCGAAGACTTTGTCAAATGGCGATCAGGTGAATTGAAGATCGAACACGCCGAACCGGCAGGCGGTTATTGAAATGACAAACATAAAAGTCGGAGTTGTCGGAACAGGTTTCATAGGCCCGGCTCACATTGAAGCCTTGCGGCGTTTGGGAATCGAAGTCGCGGGCTTGGTCGGCAGCAGCCCGGAACGCGCCTCAGCCAAAGCCGCAGAGTTGCGACTCGATAAAGTTTACGATTCGTTTGAGTCATTAATTTCTGACCGAGAGATCAACGTTGTCCACATCACTTCGCCGAATCATCTGCATTACCCACAAGCCAAAGCCGCGCTTGAAGCAGGCAAGCACGTCGTTTGCGAAAAGCCATTGGCGATGAGTCCGCAACAATGTTTGTCCGATTGGCAGAGCCTGTCATTTCCACAATGCGGCTGGTGATTTGGTAATAAAATGACAACGGAATGCAGATCAAAAATGACGAAAGCATGAAAATTAGATAAGACGGTTTGGCCAGCAACGCCAGTGCGTCTAATCCAAAAATCTGTCCGAGGCTGACGTTCGCGTCTTTGATCGGCGGAGTGTGCGGCAAAGTCAGGCTGTACAGTCCAAGCAAAATTCCAGAAGCCGCCGTCAGATAAAACATATTGACGCCGGTTTCCCAGCCAAGCCAACTCAGCGACAAGCCAGCAACAATCCATCCTATGGTTCCAAGCACACGAATCAGCGGAAAGTCTTTTCGGTATCCGCAATGTTTTTCATCGCCAGCGTGTTGCTCATTGATAGCGTGGGGTAGTAGGTCAACTGGCTCAGGAAAATCATGAAGTTAATGGCAGCAGGGGTGCTGCCACCTTTCATCATTCCCGCAGCAACGAACATCAGCACTCCGCCGAGCAAGTGCATCGCCGCCATCACGTGCTGAGCGGCAAAGAACCGGTCGGCAATCATTCCTACGACGAAGGGCGAAAGGATAGCGGCAATCGGGCCAACGGCGTAAGTCCAGCCGATGTCCCCAGCCGAAAAGCCGATCGTTCCCAGATAATTTGGAGCGGTGACGTACCACGCGCCCCAGACAAAAAACTGCAAGAACATCATCGCCGACAATTGCAGGCGGATTTTTTCCATTCATAATTTTGTGTCTCTCGCTTTGTGTTGGGTTTTGAAATCGTTGGTGCCGCTTTTTTGTGAAAGCGTGGCGGATTCTACCTGACTCGCTCGTTGAAGGCGAGAGTCTGGAAAGTTTGTCTTGGCTGCTTGCCATACCCGGTTGGATTGAGTAAAAACAGGTTGCATTCATTTTCAAACCACGAACCCAAACCTTCATTGAAAGTTATGTCAGAGCAAAATCTATTCATTGGAATTGATCTGGGCGGAACCAATATCAAGGCCGCGCTGGTCAACACGACACTGGCGAAATCGCCGCAACTCGTTCTACGCCGACTCACGCCCGCGAAGGCCATGATTCTGTTGTCGCTCAAATGGCTGTGCTGGTCGAAGAAATCATATTGGCCAGCGGAACAACCAAAGCCGACATCGGCGGCGTAGGCATAGGCATTCCCGGCGCGCTTGATCTGGAAAAAGGCACGACCATTTTTTTGCCGAACCTGCCCGGCAACTGGCGCAACGTTCCTGTGCGCGATCAACTTTCCAGGATCAGCAACTTACACGTGGCCATCCTGAACGATGCTCGCTCAATGACTCTGGGCGAATGGAAGTTCGGCGCTGGCCGAGGTTTCGATACGGCTTGTTACACGCTGGGAACCGGAATCGGCGGAGGCCTGGTTTTGAACGGCAAGCTTTATCTGGGCATCAACGGTTCGGCAGGGGAACTTGGCCACATCAGCGTAGACTTGAACGGGCCGAAATGCGGTTGCGGCAGTCGTGGTTGCATCGAGGCTTATGCATCAGGCCCGGCCATCGCCGCGATGGGAATGAAGCATGTTGTTCAAGGTCGCAACACTGTCATGGCCGATATGTGCGAAGGCGACCTGAACAAGATCACTCCCGAACTGGTTTGCGAAGCCGCCCGCCGAGGCGACGAAGCCGCGCGCGAGATTTACGAATTCGCCGGAACCATCATCGGCGCAGGCATCGCCAACGTGATTACGGCGGTCACTCCGCGTCGGATAGTCATCGGTGGCGGAGTCGCCGCAGCCGGAGAATTGATCCTTGATCCGATTCGCCGCTCCATGCGTTCGCGGGTTTTTCTGGTGGACTCGCTGCAAGTCGAAGTCGTCGCCGCTCAGCTTGGCAACAACGCCGGACTGATCGGCGCGGCAGTCTGGGCCAGACAACAATTGTAAAATCTTCTTTTCTCCCACGAAGCCACACGAAGAAAACACGAAGAAAGACAAAAGGAAGAGGGAAATAGACAGGATTTACAAGATTGAGCAGGATTGGCTTCATTGCTCCAATCAAACTTTTCATCCTGTTGAATCCTGTAAATCCTGTCTAAAATTGTTTTCTTCTTCGTGGCTTCTTCGTGTGGCTTCGTGGGAAAGTTTTTGGAGATCAAAGTGACTTTGAACATTGAAACGCTGACGGCGGAACAGTTCGCCAAAACGATTGACCATTCCTTGCTGCAACCGCAGTTGACTGAAGCTGAAGTCGTTGCAGGGTGCGAACTGGCGGCGCGCTATCACGCGGCTTCGGTTTGCGTGAAGCCGTATCACGTCAAACTGGCTGCAAAGCTGCTGGCCGATTCTGACGTTTTGGTCAGCACCGTCGTCGGATTCCCGCACGGCAGTTCGACCATCGAAACCAAACTGGCCGAAGCCCGGCAGGCTTTGGCAGACGGCGCGGTCGAACTGGATATGGTCATCAATTACGGCCAGTTGCGCTCTGGCGAAGTTGAATACGTCGCCCGCGAAGTCAAAGCCATCTGCGATCTGGCGCACGCGCGCAATGCCAAAGTCAAAGTCATTTTTGAAAACGCCCATCTGACCGACGAACAGAAAATCGCGGCCTGCAAACTCTGCGACGAAGCCGGAGCCGATTGGGTGAAAACTTCGACCGGCTTTGCTCCGACCGGAGCGACCGTTGCCGACATTCGATTGATGCGCGCCAACGTCAGCGACCGTGTCCAGGTCAAAGCCGCTCACGGCGTCAGAACTCTGGCGGCGGCGCTGGAAATGATCGAAGCCGGTGTGACGCGAATCGGAGCTACGGCGACGGCAACAATGTGCGAAGACTTTGTCAAATGGCGATCAGGTGAATTGAAGATCGAACACGCCGAACCGGCAGGCGGTTATTGAAATGACAAACATAAAAAGTCGGACGTTGTTACTTTGCGGAACAGGTTTCGATGTAGGAACTGTGGTTCACGTATTTGAAGCTTTGCGGCGTCTGCTGGAATCGAGTTTTATAACAAAGGCTGATGGTCGGTCTTAGCAGTCATGGACGCGCCGCAGCCAAAGCCGAAGAATTGCGTCGGCACAGGTTTCTGAACGGCGTTTGGGAATACGAAATTGTACCTGAACGCGCCGTAGCCAAAGCCGAAGCCCGGAACGCGGCAGCCGAAGAGTTGCGAATCGATTGACGCTGATCCGCCCGCAGATCAACGTCGTTCACATCACTTCGCCGAATCACCTGCATTACCCGCAAGCCAAAGCCGCGCTGGAAGCGGGCAAGCACGTCGTTTGCGAAAAGCCTTTGGCGATGAATCCGCAGCAGTCCGCCGAACTGGTGGCGATGGCAAAAGAACGAAAGCTGGTCAATGCCGTCAACTTCAACATCAGGTTTTATCCAATAGTTCAGCACGCGCGGGCCATGGTTCAGAGCGGAGAAATCGGCGACGTGTTCATCGCTCAAGGCTCGTATTTGCAGGATTGGTTGTTGCTGCCTACGGATTGGAACTGGCGGCTGGAGCCGGGGCTTGGCGGCAAGATGCGAGCGGTCGCCGACATTGGTTCTCACTGGCTGGATTTGATTACCTTCGTCACGGGATTGCGAATCAAAGCCGTCAGCGCGGATTTTGCGACTTTTATTCCGATCCGGAAAAAGCCAAAGCGTGTAATTGACACTTTTTCCGGGAAGCTGCCGCCCGCCCAAGACAATGAAGATTACGAAGAGCAAGAAATTGCAACCGAAGATTACGCCACGATCATGCTGCGGTTTGAAACTTCGGAACGCCGCACCAGTCCGAGAGGTGTGCTGACCGTTTCGCAAGTTAGCGCCGGGCGCAAAAATCGCCTGAGCTTTGAAATTGACGGCTCGCGTTCGTCGCTCAACTGGGACAGCGAACGTCCGAACGAATTGCTGATCGGTCATCGTGACCGTCCGAACGAATTGCTGTTGAAAGACCCTGCGCTGTTGGCGGCAGAGGCTCGGCAATTCACATCGTATCCAGGCGGCCACAACGAAGGTTTTCCGGACACCTTCAAACAGCTTTACCATGCAGTTTATCGTTACTTGCAGGCAGGCAATTTCACCGCCAAACCTGACTTTCCCACTTTTGAAGATGGTCATTACGAACTGGTTTTGGGCGAAGCGATTTTTGTCAGCGCCAAAACCGGCCAATGGGTTAATGTCGGTTTGCTGGAAAATTGAACCACAAATAACGTAGCCAGGATTTACTTACGTATCGGTAGCTCGCGCGTAGAAAGATCTGTTTTTACGAAAACAACTCTTGCTCACGCCAGACCATTACCAATTCCCAACTACTTTTTGAATGCCAGGAGCGCCAGTGAACGGTAAGCGATTTCTACAAGTTGAAGACCCTGCCAAACGAATCTCCGCGCCGCTGGATCAATCGTCAAGTGAAGATCAGCACACAGCGATGTTGCCGAATCCCTTGTCTGATTCTGCTCAGCGCGCCATCAATCAGTACAGAATTATTTCTTTGCTGGGCAAAGGCGGGATGGGCGAAGTCTGGCTGGCCGAAGACACGAAACTAAAACGCAAAGTCGCGCTGAAACTGCTGCCCGCCGAATTCACCAATGACACCGACCGCTTGCACCGCTTCGAGCAGGAAGCTCTGGCGATTTCGGCGCTCAATCATCCAAACATCATTACCATTCACGAAATCGGTGAAAGCGAAGCCGGTCGCTTCATCGTCATGGAACTGGTAGCCGGGCGAACGCTGCGAACACTGGTAGCAGAAAGCCTCAGCCCCAAGGACCTAATCGCCTCGCTTGTCGCCTGGGGCAGCCAGCTTGCCAAAGCCTTGCACGTTGCCCACGCGGCAGGCATCACTCACCGCGACATCAAACCCGACAACATCATGGTGCGCGACGATGGTTACGTGAAGGTGTTGGATTTCGGTCTGGCACGCTTGGACGCGAGCCGGGAAAACTTTGGCGAAGCCGATTCGATGGCGGGAACCAAGTCCGGCGTGTTGCTCGGCACGGTCAAATACATGTCGCCCGAACAGGCTCGCGGTGAAAAAGTCACCAGCGCGACAGACATCTTCGCGCTCGGCATTTTGTTTTATGAGCTGGCGACGGGCACGCATCCGTTCAGCTCCGCCACGCTGCTCGGCACACTGCAACAGATCACGTTCGAAACGCCGCTGCCGCCTTCACGCTTGAATTCTGACATCTCCGCGGCTCTCGAATCTTTGATTTTGCGGATGCTGGCGAAGCAGGCCAGTGCGCGTCCGTCGGCGGTTGAAATCGAGCAGGCGCTTTCGGAATTATCAGGCCAGCGCAGCAGCCTTCAACTTCAGCGGCCTGCGCGAACGGTCAGCGAGCGGCACACAGTCGGGCGTGAGCAAGAGCGTGCGGAATTGCAAGCGGGCTTTGCCTCCGCGCTGAGCGGGCGCGGCCAGTTGCTGTGCGTCGCGGGCGAGCCAGGGATAGGCAAAACAACACTGGTCGAAGATTTCCTCGCCGAGTTGGCGGCTGAAGGACAATGCACCATTGCGCGCGGGCGTTGTTCCGAACGACTCGCCGGAACGGAGGCCTATCTGCCACTGTTGGAAGCGCTCGAAGCACTGCTGCGCCAGGGGGGCACGCACTCACTGGCACGCACCATGAAACCTGGTGACGAAGTGGTTGGGAACAACGCCGCGCAGTTGATGAAGCACATAGCGCCGACCTGGTATGCGCAGGTTGTGCCACTGTCCGGTGATAGCGAAGGGTCGGCGCGCTTGCTGGCCGAAGTCAAAGCCGCTTCGCAGGAACGGATGAAGCGCGAGTTGGCGAATTTTCTGCAAGCCGTCGCGGAGCGGCGTCCACTGGTCTTATTCTTTGATGATCTGCACTGGGCGGATGTCTCGACGATTGATCTGCTCAGCTTTTTAGCGGGTAAGTTTGAAGCGTTGAAAGTGCTGATTGTGGTGACGTACCGGCCTTCGGACATGCTGTTGGCAAAACATCCCTTTTTGCAGATCAAACCCGACCTGCAATCACGCGGGCTGTGCCGCGAGCTGGCGCTGGGGTTTTTAACCGAAGCCGAAATCGCCGAATACCTCGCGCTGGAATTCCCCGGTCATCGCTTCCCGCCAGCGTTTTCCCGACTGATTCACGCGAAGACGGAAGGCAGTCCGTTGTTTATGGCCGACCTGGTGCGCTACCTCTGCGACAGTAGGGTGATTCGTAGAACAGATTTCAGTCTGTTGCCGCCTGAGACTGAACAGACGGAAGCCTTTGCTACGGCGTCGCTGACGGAAACGCACGCGATGTGGACGCTGGCGGAAGCCTTGCCCGACATCGAACGTGCTTTGCCGGAATCAGTGCGCGGAATGATCGAACGCAAGATCGCGCAACTTGGCGAAGACGACCGCAAACTGCTGACCGCCGCGAGCGTGCAAGGCTACGAGTTCGATTCGGCAGTCGTGGCGCGTGTGCTGAACCTTGATGCTGACGAAATCGAGGAGCGGCTGGAAAAACTGGAACGGGTGTTTGCGTTTGTGAAGCTGACGAGTGAAGCGGAGTTTCCGAATGGCACGCTGACGCTCAAGTATCGCTTTGTGCATGTGTTGTATCAGAACGCGCTCTATGTCAGTTTGCGGGTCACTCGTAAGGCCACGCTCAGCCGTGACGTGGCGCTGGCCCTGGAAGCTTGTTACGGCGCACGCAGTGCGGGCGTGGCGAATGAACTGGCGCTGCTGTGGGAAGCGGCGCGAGACTCGACGCGGGCGGCGGAGTATTTCTTGCAGGCGGCGCGCAATGCGGCGCAGATCCATGCCCACCAGGAAGCGGTGCAGCTTGCCAGGCGCGGGCTGGAAACGGTGCTCAAATTGCCGGAAACGCCGGAGCGCGACGGGCAGGAACTGGGCCTGCAATTGACGCTGGGTTTTTCGTTGCAATCCGTCCTGAGTTGGACTGCGCCGGAGGCCGGGGCAGCCTTCAACCGGGCCAGACAACTGTGTGAACAGGTGGGCAATGATCCCCGGCTCTTCGCTGCCCTGAGCGGCGTGTGGCCTTATCACGCTCTCCAATCCGAATTTGAAGCGGCGGAGAGACTGGGTGAGCAGATGCTGCAACTGGCGGAGCAAGCCCAAGACACGGTGCTGCTGGTTAGAGTCTTTATGTGTCGGGCCTTTGTCCACTATTACCAAGGAGAACTTGTCTCCGCGCATCAATATGGGGAACGCGCGCTAGCGCTGGATCTCCGGGCAAACCACGCAGCTTATCTTTCTGTCTCTAACGAAGACCTGGGAATTACGACGCGCCGCCACCAGAGCTACTGTCTGTGGACGCTTGGCTATGCGGACAGTGCCTTGGCGCTGGCGCAGGAAACTGTCACGCTGGCAGAGCAAACATTTCATCCCTTCAGCCTGGGTGGCGCTCATCTTGCGACCGGGATGGTCCTTCACACGCGGCGGGCTTGGCAGTCCAGCCAGCAAGAATTCGAGAAAGTGTTGGCGCTCGCCGCGGAGTACGACCTGGGAGACATGCTCAATTATGCCGTGGCCTTTAATGCCCTGACGCTTGCATATCAGGAACCGACCGAGGCAGCGCTTGAACGGGCGCAACAGGTGATTGCCTCCCTTCGTGTCAAAGGCGTGATGCTGGCGCAAAGCGCGCATCTGGCCATCCTGGGCGAAGTGTTCTACCTGGCAAACCGCTGCGCAGAAGGGCTGGCTGCAATCGCGGAAGCGTTGGCGCAGGTCGAATGCACTGGAGAGCGTGTCTGGGAAGCCGAACTCTGGCGCATCAAAGGCGAGTTGCTGCTGCAGGCCGCGGCCAGCTATGCACAGGTGGAAGCTGAAGGCTGTTATCAACAGTCCCTCGAAATCGCCCGGCGGCAGAGCGCGAAAGCGTGGGAACTGCGTGCCGCCACGAGCCTTGCGCGTTTGTGGAAGCAGCAGGGTAAGACCGCCGAAGCGCGGCAGATGCTCGCCGAAATTTACGGCTGGTTCACCGAAGGCTTCGACACGGCAGATTTGAAAGAGGCGAAAGCCTTGCTGGATGAATTGGACCAACAAACAATTTTTATCGAAGCGAATATGAGTGGGGATTTGGTATGAGCAAAAAGGAATCGGTTTATATTGAAACAACGGTGGTGAGTTATCTGACGTCCTGGCTCAGCCGTGATTTGATTCGCGCCGCGCATCAACAGATCACACAGGAGTGGTGGCAGCATCGGCGCAACGATTTTGAGATTTTTGTTTCCGAATTTGTCATCAATGAAGCTGCCGCAGGCGATCCCGAAGCTGCGGAAAAACGACTTGAGGCATTGGCCAATATCGCTTTGCTGGATGTGAATTTGGATGCTGAAAAGCTTGCGAAAAAGCTGATTGCCGACAAAGCCTTGCCGGGCAAAGCCGTAACCGATGCTTTGCATATTGCCGTTGCTTCGGTTCACGGCATAAACTACTTGCTGAGTTGGAATTGCAAACACATCGCCAACGCCGAAATGCAAAGTGCGATTGAAAAAGTTTGTGCAGAACAAGGCTACAAATGCCCCAAAATTTGTACGCCTGAAGAATTACTGGGAGGAAGCTATGATTTGGAATGATGAAATCGTTGACGAAGTTCGCCGCGTAAGAGATGAACACGCCGCGAAATTCAACTACGACATTGCCGCGATTTGTGCCGACATTCGCCAAAAACAAGCTGACAGCAACCGTCGAGTAGTGGTAGTTGGCGAGCAAGAAATTAAGCCTGAAATCCCTTCAATAAAGGCAGCGGATTGGCAATGCCAATTTCAGCCCGCGATATGATCTCTAAAAAAACAGAGGTGATCAGAGTGAATCAAACTTTGGATAATTTTGGCTCTTCGTCAATCCGCTCCTGCAAAAATGATTTGATCAGTGACTGATAGGGCACATCACGTTTATTAGCAACCAGGCGGATTTTAGCCAGCATTGAGGTGGAAATTCTGAGCGAAATGGTTCGCGTGGTCGGCTTTAGTTTCGGCAAAACAACCGATTCAGCCGTTTGCCAGTCAACGAAATCAGTCGAATCGTTTTCAGCCCAAAATTCACGCTCTGCTGTTTCGTTATTCAGCGCTGGTATCTCTTTTAATTTTTTCGGCATAAATTCTCTTTTCACTTTTTGTCATATCACGGGCAGAAATTACCCGAATCAACTGTTCCAAAACAACCTGTCGGCCAACAGTATTCTGGCCGCGCTAATTCAGAAAGGATTGCCAGCCCATGCTTCGCAAGACAATTCAGTTTCTGCCGTTATTGGTGTTGATTGCTTCGGCGACCTTTGCGGCGCAAGCGCAAACTACACCGCAAACCGTTTACCTGTGGCCGAGCGGTCATCCGACGCTGCAAGGCGCAAACGAAAAAGAAGTTACTACTCCGCCCAATCCGCAACCGGGGCAGCGCATCGCTTCCATCGTCAACGTCCATAACCCTTCAATCGAAGTTCACCTTGCTCCGTCGAACAAGGCCACTGGCGCGGCTCTGGTCGTGGCTCCCGGCGGCGGGCATCGCCAATTGGTTTGGGGGTCGGAAGGCACAGACTTGCTGGAATGGCTGAACGGAATGGGTGTTCACGTCTTTATCCTGAAATACCGCCTGGCGCAAACGCCGAATTACAAATACACCGTCGAAGGCGAAGCCTTGCAGGACACGCAACAGGCGATTCGCATAGTGCGCCAGCGTGCGCGCGAATGGGGAGTTAATCCCAGCCGCATTGGTGTCTTGGGCTTTTCAGCCGGAGGTGCGTTGGCCGCGCTGGCTGATATTCGGTTTGATCGCGGTAAGCCGGACGCTGCCGATCCGATTGAACGCCAAAGCTGCCGCCCGGATTTCGTCGGCCTCGTTTATCCCGGCTGGGCACCGATGGACATCACCGCTCCGCCTGACGCAGCGCCTGCGTTTTTGACCAGCGCCGGATTGGACGATGCCTTTCACGCCAAACAAACCGTCGAATTTCACGACTCCTTGTTCAAGGCGGGCGTGCAAACCGACCTGCACATTTACGCGCACGGTGGCCACGGCGGAGGAATCAAGCCGCGCGACGGCATCCCCTTCGGCACGTGGCCGAAACGGTTTGAAGAATGGCTGGCCGATCTGGGAATGCTGAAACCGGCGACTGGCTTGGGCACAAGTTTCAAAGGGCCGTTGGGATTGCAGCTTTACAGCCTACGCGATCAGTTCGCCAGAGATGTGACTGGAACGCTGGATCGTGTGCGCGATTTGGGAATTCAGTACGTCGAATTGGCTGGCACTTATAAACTCAAGCCGGAAGATTTCAAAAAGCAGCTTGATGGCAAAGGCTTGAAACCCGTCAGCGCGCATTTCAGCTTCGATCAATTTGCCAAAGACCCCGAAGCCGTCGCCCGCGAAGCCAAGGCCTTGGGCGTGCAATACGCCGGTTGCGCGTGGATTCCGCACCAAGACCCGTTCGACGAAAAGACTGCGCGCGAAGCCGCCGCTGTGTTTAACAAAGCCGGTGAAGCTCTGGCCAAACATGGATTGAAATTTTTCTATCACATTCACGGTTACGAATTTCAGCCGCACGGCTCAGGCACTCTGTTCGATTTGCTGATG
>JBGAPB010000046.1:0-23270 GCA_044221525.1 Blastocatellia bacterium
TTCGCTTGCTGACCAAACAGGCTGAAAAAATTACCTGACAGTTCCCGCTTACAAAACAGTTGCCGAATGGCGATTGATGGCAGGGAACTCCGATTAGGCGGGTCATGGGAAAGTCAGGGAAGTTTGAGAAGCCGTGAAAGTTTGTCTTTCACATATTCGGCCTTCTGTAGGCTTCTCAAAACTTCACAAAGCTTTTCTCGACTGGCTTGGTTAGATAGGAGACTTTGAATGTCCAAAGAAATGATTATCAGCGTCAACGGACGCGAAAAGAAAATTGCGATTATCGAAGACGATGTGGTTACTGAATTTTATGTCGAACGCGGTGACGAAAATCAGGGCATCGTTGGCAACATATACAAAGGCAAGGTGATGAAAGTGCTTCCAGGCATGCAATCAGCCTTTGTAGACATTGGGTTGGAGCGCGATTCGTTCCTTTACGTTTCGGACTTCTTTGATGAAGACATAGAAGACGAAGATGTGGAGAAGATGGAAGCTCCACGGCAAGCGTCGCAACCGATTCAGAAAATTGAACGACCCCAACGCCCGCCAATTATTCGTCCGTCCAGGGCCGTAGAGCCGGAAGTGGCCGATGCCGATGCTGAAGAAGAGCTTGATTTGCGCTTTACTGCCCTAAGCCATATCGAAGAGATTTCTGAAGAACCGGCTATCGAACCTGCTGATGATGATTTGGCTGATGCCGAGGTTTTTGCTGAAAAAACAGAAGGGCGCGGGCCTCGGCAGAGGCGTCAGAAACGACTGCGTTATTCCGAGCCGGAATCACCGGAAACGGCAGCGGAAGAAGTTCCCGCCACGGTTGAAATTGAGCAGGTTGAAGAAGAGTCAGCCACCGCAGACGCTGAAACCGATGAAGGTGGTCGCCGTCGTGGACGCGGACGTGGGCGCGGACGCGGACGTGGGCGTGGCGAAGAGGCTCAGGAGATCACACGGCCTGCTGGCAGAAGACCGGCTGGCGAACCGAAACTGCTGAAAGAGGATGAAGATGGCGGGCTAAGGGCAGGGCACGTGCTGGTTCATCACGAATCGCTGGAGCGCGTCATTGACGATGAAGACGAAACAACAGGAGATATGCTTAGAGACGCAATGATTCAGGAACGCATCTCCACCCGGATTCACGAGGAGGAGCGTCGCACTTCCATTATCGAAGTCGAACCTACGCCGGAAATTCACGTCGGAGGGTTACAGCAAACGTTGACGCAGGCTTCCGGATTCGAGCGCATTAGCGATGGCGAAGACCTGTATGTGCCTAAAGTGAAAACGCCAGTAGTCAGTGAAGAAAAGGAAGATGAAGACATAGAAGGTATAGTTGAAGACTCTGAAGATATTTCCGCTACCGACGCTTCGCTAGATGCAGCCTTTATGGACGCTGCATTGCCGGAAATTCAGGAATTGCCTGTTGCAGATAACCAAACCAAAGATCACAAAACCACTGACTTCGACCCAAGCTCTGCCGCTACTGAGCCACTTATGAGTTGGCAGACTGAGCCAGTCGCTTGGCCGGGAAGCAAGGCCGCTGGTGACGAAACTGAATTGGTTACGACGGACGAGCAGCCGGTATCGGCTCTGGTTGCCGAGCCAATAGTTGAAATGCAAGCAGATGTCGAAGTTCTTTCGTTGAATCCGCCAGCCGTCGAATTTGGTGAAGCCATAGAAGTTGTCGAAACTGAATCACCGGAAGAGAGCGCGGAACCTGTAGAGGAATTGCCTAAAGAAGCCAGCGCAAAAGTTCGTGGGCGATCGCGGAAAGGCGAGATGGCTACTCGGCGAGGAGGCCGTGGCCGTCGTCGCACTTTCCAGAAACGCACCACAACGGATGCGACTGCAGACAGTGAAGATCAGCAAGACGATCAGGATGACGATCAGGATGAGCAGGCTATGCCTGTGGCTCCGGCTTTGAGCACTCGGTCGAATGACAGAGGCGCTGAAAGAGCGGATCGCGGTTCGGATCGTTTCCAGCGGCCGATCATTTCCGATCTGTTGCGCGAAGGCCAGGAAATCATCGTCCAGATTGCCAAAGAACCCATCGGTCAAAAAGGCGCGCGTATCACTTCGCACGTCGCGCTGCCCGGTCGTTACATCGTCTACATGCCTACGGTTGAACACATAGGCGTTTCCAGAAAGATCGGCACCGACGAAGAGCGTCAGCGTTTGCGCCGCAGCCTGCACCAGATGCGTGCCGAGGCCGGAGCTCCCGGTGGTTTTATCGTCCGAACGGCGGCAAGCGGTTGCACGACTGAAGAGTTGCGCGAAGACATGAATTATTTGATTCGCACCTGGACTGATATTCGCCGCCGGTCGGAAAAAGCCAAATCGCCGGCGATCGCTCACCGTGATCTGGATTTGGTGCAGAGGATTTTGCGCGATCAGCTTTCGTCGGATTACACAGCCATTCGTGTTGACAATGAACTGGAATACGAACGAACGGTTGATTTCATCAATCGCTTTGCGCCGAAACTGGTCAACCGCGTCAAGCTTTACACCAAAGACACTCCGATTCTGGATGCTTACGGTGTCCAGCCGGAAATTGATAAGGCGGTTAAACCTCGTGTATGGCTGAAATCCGGCGGGTACATCGTCATCAATCAGACAGAAGCTCTGGTGGCGATTGACGTCAACACAGGCAAATTCGTAGGCAAATCGAATCGGTTGGAAGACACCATCACCAAAACCAATCTGGAAGCGGCGAAAGAAATCGTTCGCCAGATTCGGTTGCGTGATTTGGGCGGAATCATCGTGCTGGATTTCATTGATATGGAAGAACGCCGCAACCGCGCGAAGGTCATGGCTGCACTTGAACAGGAAATTCGCAGCGACCGTTCGCCATCGAAGATTCTTCAGTTCAACGATTTTGGTTTGGTGGCCGTGACCCGCAAACGAGTCAAACAGTCGCTTGAGCGCACGCTCTGTTCGCCGTGCAGTTATTGCGGCGGCGGCGGCATGGTCAAGAGCACTCAAACGGTTTGTTACGAAATTCTGGCCGAAGCTCGGCGCATTGCCAAAGACATTGATGACACCAACGAAGTCATACTCCGCGTCAATCCCGAAGTGGCCAAGGCTCTGCGTGGTTCTGAACGCGACGTGTTGATTGAGATTGAGGCTTATCTGGGTGGCATCGTTTCAATCAAGAGCGACCAGTCAGTTCATCAGGAACAATTCGACATCGCGCTGGCTTAAACGGCGAACCTGCCAACCAAAAAAACGGCGGTAGCAAAATATGCTGCCGCCGTGTTTTTGTATTCGGGAGCCGAACAAGTTGCTTTGCTAATTTGTGCTAATACAAATTTTCCAATTTTGTTCAGAAAAATGGACTGTAAATTGATGGTTAAGTTTGGTTTGTTGCAGTAACCCAAGCTATCTCATAGCAGATGTGTCCGAGCGTGTTTGGGCATATAGGTTGCTTTCATTAATGCTTTAAAGACTTCTTCTTCTTGTCCAAAAAAAGAGATCAATTTTCAATAGCACGACTGTCAGAATTGTTAATCACATATCCGAACATATTGATTCTGGGCTTGGGCAAATAACTCACATCAAAAATTTCAGGAGGGGAAATAATGAACACAGCAAAGATACTTATTGCAAAAACCTTTGCATTGCTGATTCTGCTGTCAGGGGCTGCTCTGGCACAGACGAACACTGGGCGATTGGTAGGAACCGTCGCCAGTTCTGACGGGGTAATTGCTGGCGCGACGGTGACCATTACCGACGATAAAACCAGCAAAGAAAGAGTTGTCACATCGGGCGGCGATGGAAGCTTCACCGTCACACAGCTTGAAGTCGGTACATATACCGTAAAGGTGACGGCCAGCGGCTTCAAAACCTTTACAGCGACTCTGGTCAAAATTGACATCGGACGCGACTATGCGTTGGCAGTGGCCTTGGAAGTCGGGCGAGTCGAAGACGCCGTTACGATTTCGGCTGGCGCTGACGTGCTGAACGCGACCAATGGCGAATTGAGCAATACTGTCAGCACCAAACAGATCCTTGAATTGCCGCTCAACGGACGCAATCCGCTTAACCTGATTGCTTTGCAGGCTGGCGTTTCGCAGAACGGTGCGCAGAACACTTCGATCAATGGCCTTCGCACTTCATTCACGAACATTACTCGTGATGGTCTGAACGTGCAGGATGGTTTTATTCGCTCGAACGCGACTGACTTTTCGCCAAACCGCCCTTCGGTGGATAACATCGGCGAATTCACCATTACGACTTCTAATTCTGGTGCTGACCAGAATGGCGGCGCGCAGGTTCGTCAGGTGACGCCGCGCGGCGAAAGCAAATTTCACGGCTCGGCCTTTGAGTTCAACCGCAATTCTGCACTGGCCTCCAATAACTTCTTCAGCAATCGCAGCGGAATTCCAATTGCCTTCCTGAACCGCAACAACTTCGGCGGCAAAGTGTTGGGGCCAATGCCAATCCCACGTTTTGGCACGGGCAGCCCTTCAGTTATTAAAGATAAGGCTTTCTTTTTCTTCGGTTACGAAGGACTGAGAACTCGAACCTCGTCCTTGCGTGAAAGAACGATTTTGACGCCAAGTGCGCGCCAAGGCATTTTCACTTACCGCGACACAGCGAACGTCACGCGGACGGTCAATCTTTTCTCGCTGCTTCCGGCCAGTGCTGGCATTGCCGGTATTGATCCGCTGGTTTCGCAGAACATTCTTTCCGCGCTGCCTACTGCAGGCAATCGTGCGGACATCGGCGATCAGTTGAACACGACCGGCTTGAGTTTCAATCAGCCATCGAACTCTGACCGCGACGTTTACACGACTCGCCTTGATTACGACATCAGTGAACGTCATTCGATCAATGGCATTTACGATTACAACAAAGAAAACAACCTGCGTCCGGACGTTGATGGTACTCAAGGCTTCACCACCCGCCCCGTGACAATTCAGTCTTCAACCAACAAATTGTTGGTGTTGGCCTATCGCTGGACCCCTGGTGGGCGATTCAGCAACGAAGTTCGCGGCGGATCATTCAAAAGCGTTGTGCCGTTTGACAACACAAATCCCACTCCGGCGAACTACATCAATGTCCCGTTAATCAGCAATCCTGTGGTTACTTTCCAGGATCAGGGACGTTTCACACGTTATTACAATTTCCAGGACAACGCAGATTTGACAATTCGTAAGCATAGTTTACGTTTCGGCGGACAACTGCAATTTCAGGAAGTTGATGCGTACAACGATGCCGGGATTGTTCCGACCTACACTTTGGGAACAAACGTCAACACTCCAACATTGTTGGCAAGCCAGTTCACCGGCGGCATCGCAGCTACTCAGTTGGGTACGGCAAATTCATTGCTGGCTTTGCTTGGTGGAATTGTTAGCACTGGCGCTCAGTCCTTCAACGTAGCCAACAAGACTTCGGGTTTTCAGGCGATCCGTCGCCTTCAGGACTTCCGTTATGGAAATCATTCGCTTTTCATTCAGGACCAGTGGAGAGCGCGTCCCTCGTTGACGCTCAATCTTGGCTTGCGCTACGAACTTTACACAGGATTGAGGCAGAATAATGGCTTGGCATTGGAAGCCGTGATCCCGAACAACACTGATGCTGTTCAGGCGATTCTGAATCCAAACGGCACATACAACTACATCGGTGGCAACGCTGGCAAAGAGGGGCAGTTCTACAAAACTGACAAAAACAACTTTGCGCCGATCATAAGCGTGGCTTGGTCGCCCAATAGCTGGGGCAAGCTCGGCAAATACATTTTCGGCGAAGGCGGTAAGACGGTCTTGCGCGGTGGTTATCGTCAGAGCTACCTTAATGACCAGATGATTACCACGCTCAACAATGCCGCTGCTGGTAACTCAGGACTTGGCACGACCGGCGTCAGTGCAATCAATCCCGCGACCGGCAACACGGCGCTCAACGCCAGATTAAATGGGTTGCCTGCAATCAATTCTCCAGGCGTTCCGGTTGTTCCGCGTACCTATGCTCAGAACAACACGGCTGCGTTTGGTTTCTTTGGAACTGTGTTTGCAATAGACCCCAACATTCAAACCCCCAAAGTGCAGGAGTACAACTTCGGCATTCAACGTGAATTCGGGGCCAACGCCGTCGAAATTCGTTATGTTGGCGGACGCGGTGACAATCTGTGGCGCAGCATTGATTACAATCAAATTGATATTGTCACCAACGGCTTCCTGGCTGATTTCAACCGTGCTCGCGCCAACTTCTTGCTGACTGGCAATCCTTCCTGCACGACTGCCGGATGCCAGGCACTTACGGTATTCCCGAATCTGGTTGGTGGCGGGTCGCTTGCGAATGCGGCAAACCGCAATCAACTGGTCAATGGCACACCGGCGGACTTGGCATTGAACTACGTTTCACTTAATCAGAGTGGCACGGTTAAGTTCCTGCCCAATCCGAACACTGGCGTGGCCAACCTTTTCACAAATGGCGCGAAGTACAACTACAATTCATTGCAGGTTGAATTTCGCCGCCGGTTCACCAAGGGCCTTTACTTCCAGACTAACTACACTTTCCAGAAAACGCTGACCAACGGTATCGGCACGTCGCAAACTCTGGTGGAGCCGTTCCTGGATAATGCACGGCCAGAGTTGGAATACTCACGTGCCGATTACGATACTACGCACGGATTCAAGTTGAATGGAATCTATGAATTGCCTTTTGGCAATGGCCGTAAATTCTTCAGCGGGGCACATCGTGTCATTGATGGCATTATCGGCGGTTGGCAGATCAGCCCGATTGTGACCGTCAGTTCCGGCGCGCCTATTTCCCTCTTTGATCCGCGAGGCACATATAACCGTGCTGGCCGTTCAGGCCGTCAGACAGCACTGACTTCGTTGAACAAGCAGCAGATCAAGGATTTGCTTGGTGTTTACAAGTTGGAGGCGGGCAATTCGCAAGGGCTGCCAGCAGGCATCTACTCCATCAATCCTTCTGTGATCAACACGACTGGACGCGCTGCGGAAGGCTTCGGGACGACGGCATTTGCCGGTCAGTCCTTCTTCAACAACGCGCCGGGTCAAACCAGCGGTTTGGAGCGTGCTTTCCTGAATGGGCCGTGGTTCACTAATGTTGACGCAACATTGGCCAAGAGTTTTCGCATTAAAGAGAACGTTCGTTTCCAGCTACGTTTGGAAGCGTTCAATGTCTTTAACCACACAAACTTCTTCTTTGGGCAGGGACAGAACATTAACAGCACAACGTTTGGACGTGTGACTTCAGCGTTCTCGCCGAGAATTATTCAGATCGGCGGACGTTTCGATTTCTAATCGGCGTCTAAACAATTGAATGCATCTTTTAGGGAGCGGTCAAAAGCCGCTCCCTAAATTTTTTTGTGGTTCGGTAAATCCTCAACTTGCGAGTTTCGCTAAATTCAGTTGATTGCAACCAATAATGATTTGATTATCTTGTCGAAAGATCGGACGGCGCAGCAGGTTTGGTAGGCAATCACTCGATCATAAACTTGTTAGAGTTCAGCTTGTTTGTTCAGACAGTTGCCAGTCGCAAGTATTGGTAACTTGTTCGGTTTTCTGCCTTATCTGAAATAAGTAGTTTGATCACACTGCTAGTCCGTTGCTGGGAAGGTTTTGCGGACGACGTGTTTCCAAGCTATAAAAGCCTCGCATAATCTGGCCAGGAACAGAAATACTCTTGATGGTGACACCAAAGAAAGCGGGTTGAATGAATCTTCGAGAAGAGTTTGGCGACATTGATATTTACCTGTTTGATCAACTGCTGAAAGGAAGAATCACATCTGCCATGACTGTGCTGGACGCCGGGTGTGGAGGTGGCCGGAATCTGATCTACTTTCTGCGCCAGAACTTCCAGGTGTTTGCGGTTGATTCAAATCCGCAGGCGCTTCAGCAAGTTGCTCAGCTTGCCGCCATCCTGTCACCTGGTCTTCCGCCTGAAAACTTCCAGACGGCAGATGTTGAGGAAATGCTTTTCCCAGATCAGAAGTTCGATCTGGTCATCAGCAGTGCCGTGTTACATTTTGCCCGCGATAAACAACATTTTGACAGGATGCTGAACGAGATGTGGCGTGTGCTGAAACCCGGGGGAATTTTGTTCGCGCGGCTGGCCAGCTCCATTGGGATTGAAGCTCTGGTTAAGCCGGTTGGAAACGGATGGTTCCACTTGCCGGATGGATCGCAACGGTTTCTGGTGAACGAAGAAATGCTGGCCGCCTCCGCTGAACGGCTGGGAGCCAAAAGGCTTGAGGCTTTGAAAACAACAAATGTCGAAAATTTAAGGTGTATGACAACATGGGTTTTACAGAAGGCATAATGAGCGGCATTTATAGTCGCTTTAAGGAACAAGCTGTCTAAGCTGGCAGACCAAAAGACAGGTGATTTTCATTGGGAGAATTATGAAAGCTATTGTTGTTGAAAATTGCGGCGGACCTGAATCACTGGTTTACCGCGATACGGAAAAGCCTTCGCCAAAAGCCGGCGAAGCACTGGTAAAACTGGAAGCCGTAGGGCTGAACTACATTGACGTTTATCACCGAACGGGGCTTTATCCGCTGCCTCGGCCTTTCATTCCTGGAATGGAAGCCGCAGGAATAGTCGAATCAGTCGGTGAAGGCGTCACAGAAGTTTCGGTCGGCGACCGAGTCGCTTACGCAATGCAGCCCGGAGCTTATGCCGATTACGCAGCGGTTCAGTCATGGCGATTGGTCAATGTTCCCGCCGGAGTCAGCGCCGAACAGGCCGCCGCTGCTATGTTGCAAGGCATGACGGCTCATTATTTGGTGACTTCGACTTATGCGTTGAAAGCAGGCGAAACCGCTTTGATTCACGCGGCGGCTGGCGGTGTCGGTTTGCTGTTAATCCAAATGGTTAAAAATATTGGCGCTCGCGCAATCGGGACAGTATCAACAGAAGCCAAAGCCGCGCTTGCCCGCGAAGCCGGAGCCGATGAAATTATCCTTTATTCCGATCAGGATTTTGAAGCTGAGACTCGTCGCTTGACCAACGGAAAAGGGGTGCAAGTTGTTTACGATTCGGTTGGTCATACTACTTTTTTGAAAAGTTTGAACTGTTTGTCTCCGCGCGGAATGCTGGCGCTGTTCGGGCAATCCAGCGGGCCGGTTGCTGCTTTTGATCCGGGCTTGCTGGCACAAAAAGGTTCTTTGTTTCTGACGCGACCAAGCCTGGCTGCTTACGCTGCGACACGCGAAGAATTGCTCTGGCGCGCTGGCGATCTTTTCAACTGGATCAACGCCGGAAAATTGCACTTGAGAATTGAAAAGACCTTCCCGTTGGCCGATGCCGCCGAAGCGCATCGCCAGTTGGAAGGTCGAAAGACGACCGGAAAAGTTTTGCTTATTCCTTAAGTTTCTCAGGCCACTGTTTTTAGAAAGCCGAGCAAGGCTTCGGTGACCTCCGCAGGGCGTTCGATCTGAACCCAGTGGCCTGCGCCTTCAATCATCACTTTGCCGCGCATATCAGCCATCCATTTGTCCATGCGTTCGACGGTGTTGCCGCCGGCGAATTTCAGCACTGGGTCTTTTGTCCCGGCAATAAAGAAAGATGGCTGCTGGATTTTTCCTGTCTCAAGCGAATCAAGCTGAGGCGTCAACTCCACATTGCGATCAATGTTGCGATACCAATTGATTGGTCCACGAAAACCGCTTTGCTGGTATTGCTCGACGTAATAATCCATGTCTTCTTCGGTGAGCCAGTCAGGCAGTGTTTCAGGGTCGGGCAAACCGTCCAGAAATTTTGCTGAAGCAGGTTTTTTGCTCAGACGAAAACCTGATGGAAAGTCACCTGAACCTGAGTAGTAAATCATCCGCAGAGATTTTCTGATGTCAGCCTCGAATTCAGCTTCAGCTACGCCAGGTTGCTGGAAATAAACCATGTACCAGAAATTGTCACCGAAAAATTCTTGCTGGGTCAGGGTTTTGGCTTTCCAACGAGTGTAAGGAACGCTTAAACCGGCGACTGCTGTTACGCGCTGAGGATGCAAAAGCGCCGTATGCCAAGCAACAGGGGCTCCCCAGTCGTGACCAACCACAATAAACTTTTCGTGTCCAAGCGAGCTAGCCAGTCCGGCAACGTCATTTGTCAGTTCAACAATGTTGTAAGCCTCAATCTCTTTTGGCTTGTCGCTGCCGCCATAACCTCTCTGGTCTGGAACGGCGACAGTGAATCCGGCTTCGACCAGTGGATCAATCTGATGGCGCCACAAATACCAACATTGGGGCCAGCCGTGCAGCAGAATGACCAATGGGCCACTGCCTTCGATCACAGTGCGTAGCCGTATCCCGTTAGTCTTTATCAGTTGGAAATCACGATTTTTCAATTATTTATCTCACCTTTATCGGAAATTATCTGAGGTCGAAAAAGTTTATGAAACAAAGTTAAAGGATTCTTGACTCAACAGGTGTATCTGAATATACTCATTCCGTCTTAAGAGTTCCTTTCCTGGGACTGAAATTCGGGAGCAGCGTTCGCTGGTTTCAAAAACAAATCCGAAAAGAGTTAAGTAAGTTGTCTGCATCAGGCAGCCTGTTTTCGTTAGACAGAATATCCAAACTGCACTTTTATTATTTGCTAACTCCTTTTAGTTTTTGACGTTTACCTCCCTCCTTCTCCTGCTTGATTCCCACGATGCGAATGTTCGTATCGTGGGATTTTTTGCGTTTGGAATGCGGGATTTATTCAAGTCTATGGTTTTGATGGGATGGTTGGCTTTTTCTCTTCTTCTTCAGACTCTTCAGTTTTGGGGACGCGGTAACCCAAACGCGCTCTGACAACCAATTCAGGACTATTCACCCTGACAGCGATAGCCCGGTAATTACCATCTTTTTGCTCATTCGATGAAAGATATGTCAGCGTGTATTGATGTCGTAATTCTTCGGCAATTAGTTGAAAAGCAAACGAAGTATTTTCAATGTTTTCAGCGCGGATGTAGCGTGCCCCGGATTGGGCTGCCAAGCTGCGCAGAAAGTCAGCGGCGACCAGATAACGGTCACGTACAGGTTGTTGAATTTGCGAATTAACTCTGGTCGAAGGCTCTGAGCCAGTAGGAGGCTGTCTTGTGCCATTAGGCGAACCATCGCCAAAAATAGAACCTGTTGGGCGCGGTATAAATATAAATGGCTGGTTTGGCTCCTTGTTTGGCGATTCAGGCTTAGTCTGTTGTTGTGGCTTTTGTTCTTGTCTAGTTGTCGTTGCCCCGACCAATTTTGAGACGAATGAAGTTGAAGGCGGTCTGCCAGGAAGATAGAGCGGTTTCATAATCGGACCGCCATCATTGCGCGTTTCATACTGAATTGTGTAACTGATTATTCCTGTGGCCGCAACCAAATCGAGAGAACTGGAAAATGTGGCTTTTTTGCTGGCCGTGTCCACGCCATCGGTCAAAACAACTATAGCCTTGCGCCCTTGAATCGGAATCATCTTTTCCGTGATTGTCCGATGGATTGCGTCGTAAAGGCTGGTCAGGTAGCTGCTTTTAAGCTTATTAACAGCGCGTTCCAATTCAGCCCGGTTGTTAGTGAATTCGCTGACGAAGCGAACTTGTTCATCAAAAGTCACAATCATGACACGGTCGTTCGGCTGAAGTTGTTTGATGAAAGCAAGAGCGGCTTTACGAATATGACCCAGTTTGTTTTGTGTGCTACGGCTGGTGTCAATCAGGAGCGCGACGTTGAAAGGTTCTTCGGTCGAAGAAAAATCCTCTAGTTTCTGCGACACACCATCTTCGCGAACATTGAAATCGTTGCGGTTAAGCCCGGTGATAAATCGTCCGAAACGGTCCGTTACGATGACTGGAACAGTTACCAGAGCTGTGGGAATTTTGAGCACCGTTTGCTGCGGGTCTTGCGGTTGCTGATTGGCGCTTTGGCCAAAAACTTGTGACCCAAGCCCGGTCATTGAAGAAAACACGATCACGAAGATCGCCAATACAAATTGCCGACGTTTTAGGTAATGTTTCATAAAACCGTTTCCTTGAAGTTTGAACGGATTTTACTCAAGCATTTGCCGGTAATCAAAACGTAAAGCCGCTTGGCAGGTAGACAGGCGTGAATTTTATAGCTGGTTGGCAAATTTTCTTATCGGAAAGCAAGACGTAGATCATCGAGATGCGACGATCCTGCCAAATCTAGGAAGTTCGTGATTTTTCAACCAATATGCTGTGCCAAGCTGATAGCGGCCAACTCCTGAGCCGGGTGAGTTTCCAGATCACGTTTTATGGCATCAAGAATTCCGTTGATGAATTGAGTTGATTCACTGGTCGAAAATCTTCTGGCAATTTCCAGAGCCTCATTAATAGCAACAGTCCTTGGCGTTGTTGGTTGATACAAAAACTCGAACACAGCCATTCGGAGCAAGTTTCTGTCAACAACCGCCATGCGAGGAATTCGCCAGTGTTCCGTCCGAAGTTTTATCCGATCATCAATTTCTTCCAGATGGATGATGGTTCCGCCTGCAAGCTCATTGGCAAAATCGCGCACTTCTTCCGAAGCCTCCGCCAACTCTCCCCAAAATGTTTCCAAGAGTTCTTCGAGTGACGGGCGGGTCACGTCGAACGAGAAAAGCATTTGTAACGCGCATTCGCGCGCTCTACGCCGAGCACCCATAATTTTGTGATGTGGTTCCGTGTGAATTTCTGAGTCCAATGAAGTTAAGTCCGGGAGAAGTACTTGATCCTGAACATCACGCGAGATCGGATCAGGTAACTAACTTTGCTTCACAACTCGCTTAGATTAGCTGTGCTGATAACCAAAGACGCTTCAACGCAATTGCATACTGCCTTCACAACTTCACGAATTTCCTTTTTGCTTAATAGAGCCACCGGGTTTAGTAAAAGAAAAAAAGAAATATGCTTGTTTATGAACTGGCGAGGCCATAGGCCAAGCTTTCATTGGTTATTTGCGCCGCGACATTTTGTGTCGAAAATGGGGGTGCCGCGAGTTGCCGCTTTGACGTTATTGTTGAAGATGAATTGTCTATAGTTCGTCATCTTCAGGGCTGCCAAGAGAGAATTTCAAATGAGCCAAACACGCGAACTTCAGGTGAGATCGTTTTTGCGTGCGACCGATTACCGTTAAGAATCAAACACGTGCCTCCCAAACAACAGACAAGCAAATCTTCCCACTGGTTGGCAACAATCATTGTGTTCAATCCTTGAATTTCTATCGCTTTGATATTGTGTTGTTCACTGGGGGAATCTCTCAATCACTCGCGTCGGAGTATAGTGAGCCTCACTGATGCGGTCAAGCAACGGTCAGGTTGCCACAGCGACTTAAGTCTTTATAGAACCAGCGTCAATTATCAAGGCGGCAGAATGGCATTCCAAAATGGCTTTTTTGCCTTTTGCCAATGTACCGTTAAGAATCAGCCCAAAATCAGCCTGACAAAAATTTTAGCGGAAAAAATGCGGGGATTCTTCAATAAAATTGCCATCTTTGGCCGATGCAACTATGCTTACCGAGCGGTAAGCAAGAAATTCGACGCGCACCCAGCGCCATTTTCATCATCAAACAATTCACACGCAATTTGCCAGGAGAGTCATGAGCGATAATCGTCAGACCAAACCAAAATCCGCCGCGACCAAACCCGATGCTTCAAGAAGAAGATTCATTGCCAGAGCAATGACCGGCGCAGGCGCAGTAGCCGCTTTGGGAGCTAAAGAAGCTTCTGCTGATTCGTCCTCGGGGATGGCTGAAGCAAAACCTATTCGTGTACCAGACGAACTTGTACAGGCCGCCAAAGTTCAAGCGGTCAAGGCTGTTTTCCCGATGACCGGCGCTCAGGTTTTTGCTCGCGTATGCAAAGAAGAAGGACTGGCTGCGTTGTTTTGCTGTCCGGGCAATTACCCCGTCATTAATGCCATCGCTCAGGAAGGGATTCCGACATACTCAGGCAGACACGAAGGCGCGATGTGTCATGCCGCCGACGGTTTTTGCCGAGTTACTGGCGAAGTCGCCGCTGCCTCCGGCACTGAAGGCCCAGGCTTCACCGATATGATTAACGCCATCGCCGCCGCCAACGCCGCACGCTCGCCAGTTCTGGTTCTGGCCAGCAACATGGCCATTATCAATGAAGACACCGAAGCAGGCATTCAGCTTGGTTATCAGCAACCGACGACGGAAGGATTGAAGAAGTACGGCAAGCGGCTGATCACGCCAAAACGAGTTCACGAATATGGTGGTTATGCCTTTCGCCAATTGCGTTCGGGTGTGCCACGCCCAGTCCATTTGGATTTTCCTGCTGAAGTCACGCGCGCTCGATTCAATTCAGGCAGTGATCTGGATTTCTTTTATGACAAGGCAAGGTACCGCACCACTTCCAAACCGCATCCCGGCCCGAAAGAAATTGCGGCGGCTGTGGATATGCTCAAGCAAGCTCAACGACCGATCATCGTTTCCAGCAATGGAGTCTTTTACAGCCGAGCCTGGGACGCGCTGAAAAAGCTGGCTGAGAAATCTCAGATTCCGGTGGTCGAATCCGGCGCAATGAAAGGGCAATTTTCTGACGCCAGCCCACTTTCGGCCAATGCCTCTCCGGGAGCTTTGGCCAGCGCCGACGTAGTTATGCTGGTCGGCCAATACTGTATGCCCACAGTCGGTGAATTCGCGTTCGGCCCGGATGCCAAATACATTCGCATTGATCTCAGCGCCGAAGACATTGGACGCAATTTGCCGATTGATCTGGGAATGATTAGTTGCGAAAAAGCTGCGCTTGAAGCTCTGGCCGACGCGATGCCTGCAATGAAACACGAGGCCTGGATTGCCGAAATCGCAGCTGCCCGAAAGAGCTTTGAAGATGAAAACGACGCGCATTACGCAAAAGGATTAAGTTACACAGACGCTGTGCATCCGGCGGTGATCGCCAAAGAACTGACGGACTTTATGTACAACGGCAAGCTGCCCAAAGAGCAGACGACTTTTGTCGCCGGAGGTTATGGCATTGCGCGTTACGTTCGCCGTCGGCTGCGCGGGTATCGCCCCGGCCAGATTTTGAACGGAGCTTATCAGTACGGAGCCATCGGGCCGGATGTCGGTTACGCCTTTGGCGCGGCAGTCGCGGTTCAACACGGCGTAGGCCCGCAAGCCGCTTACAAAGGCTCGCCGGTGATTTGTGTCACGGGAGACGCGGGCATCGGATACACGATCATGGAACTGGAAACGGCTTCAAAGTATCGGATGCCGATCATTGTCATCGTTTACAACAACAACGCCTGGGGAACCTGGACTGGCAACAGCCGCAGCCCTGTGACTTTGAGCATGCACCTGTTTCAGGAAAACGTCCGTTACGACAAAGTCGCCGAAGGCCTGGGCGCTCACGGCGAATACGTCACCGCTCCCGGAGATTTCCGCGCCGCGCTGGAACGCTGTTACCAAATTGCCGTCAAAGAAAGCCGACCTTCGCTGATTAACTGTCAGGCGAAAAAAGAATTCTGGGTTAAGCAGCAATTCGAGCCAGGATTTTTGGGGACAGTCGAGCCAGGCTGCATGTCATACAACCACTAAAGCAATTACCGAAGGAGATTTTCATGCTCTTTGGAGCTTCGATTTTTATCACAGACAATTCGATTCGCCCTGACGAACTGGCGAGCGAACTGGAGGCGCGCGGTTTTGACTCGCTCTGGATTCCTGAACACACGCACATTCCTGTCAGCCGTCGAACACCTTATCCAGCGGGTGGTGATCTGCCGCAGGAGTACTGGCAAACCTACGATCCGTTTTTGTCGCTGACGGCTGCGGCAATGGTCACGACCAAGTTGAAGCTGGCGACTGGAATTTGTCTGGTTATCGAACGCGATCCGATTGTGTTGGCCAAAGAAGTCGCGACACTCGACAGGCTCTCGAACGGCAGAGTCATCTTCGGAATCGGCGGGGGATGGAATGCCGAAGAGATGGAAAATCACGGAACGGTTTACAAGACTCGCTGGCGGTTGTTGCGCGAACGCATTTTGGCGATGAAAGAAATCTGGACAAAAGACGAAGCCGAATTTCACGGCGAATTCGTCAACTTCGATCCGATTCTGGCTTTCCCAAAACCTGTGCAGAAACCGCATCCGCCAATCATTATGGGCGGCAACGGAGCTACAACCTTTGATCGTGTGACCGAATACTGCGACGGCTGGATGCCGATTTCGATGCGAACAGGTGATCTGGCCGAACGTATTCCGGCTTTGAAACGCCAGGTCGAAGCCGCCGGCCGCGATCCTGAATCAATTTCGATTTCGGTCTTTGCGGTGAAACCGGATCGCGCCTTCATCGAAAATCTGGAAAGCCAGGGAGTCCAGCGTTCGGTCTTTTTGTTACCGCCCGCAGGACGCGAAGTCGTTTTGCCGTTGCTGGATCGCTACGCCGAGTTGATGAAATGAGCAGCAGGCATTTGAGCATTGTTCGGGAGGCTTTGCAGGCTTACGCCGACCGAGGCGTCTTTCGCGGCTTCAGCGAGCAAAAGAACGGGCGCTTCACTTTCGTCTGGTTCTTTCATCATCCGATGGAGTTGATTGTTGACACGGCAAAGCATGAGCTTCGATTCAAACAACTTTTGCCTGGCGTTCCGGCGAAATCAGCCTTGTACGCGGAATTGAAAAGCTTCATCGGCGAACGCCATGACCGCGAATTGCCGGAACATCGCCGCGTTGATCGCCGTCGAGCCGAAGTCAGTTGCACGAATCGTGCTGGAAAAGTTTCGATTTCGTTGACGGTCAAAAGGAATCAGTATGCTTACGGCGTCAACCGCATCGTCAATTTGATTCACGAATTGTTCGTGCATTTGCGAAATGCTCACCCGGATTATCTGGTCGAAAATTTCGATGCGCCGCAGGAGTAAACTTGGAGCGCTGCGCCTTTGGCGTAGCTTTGGTAGTCCTTTTGAAAAGCAGCGAGTTAGACTGGAGTTATTTATGCGACGTTTTTTTGCAGCAATTTTGATCGTAATGGCAGCGGCTTTCTGGATTGCGGGGGCGACAGCGCAATCGCCCAAACGCAACGCCGAAGCCCAAAAGCTGAAGAACCCTGAAGCCGTTAACGCCGAATCCATCGAAGCCGGAAAGAAGCTTTATGCTCGTTACTGCGCTTCCTGCCACGGCCCGCAAGGAAAAGGCGATGGTGGAATGGCGCTTTCGGGCGGAACGCCTTCAGACTTGACCGACGATCAATGGGATTACGGTTCGACGGACGGTGAAATCTTCGTCGCCATTCGCGACGGAGTTTCAGCCGACATGCTGGCTTATAAAGACAAGCTCAACGAAAAGCAGACCTGGCAAATAGTCAATTTCCTGCGAAGCATTGGGCCAAAACCACCAACACCAAAAGACGCGAAGTAACGCCGCGTCAGTCATCACGGCGGCAAAATTTTCAACTTTGCACCAGGAGGCAACTATGAAACGAACACTCGGTTTTAGTTTGCTTGGCGCGTTTGCGGCGCTTGGCATTTTTATGTGGCAGGGCAAGGCCACCACAGCGGCGGTCGTGACATTTAACAAAGATGTCGCGCCAATCATCCAGAAAAGTTGTCAGACCTGTCATCGCCCCGGCGAAGTCGCTCCGATGTCGTTTCTGACTTACAAGGAAGTCCGCCCGTGGGCCAAATCCATACGAGAAGCCGTCACCACGCGAGTCATGCCTCCGTGGTTTGCCGATCCCAAACATGGCGAGTTTTCAAACGACTGCCGTTTGTCGCAAAAAGAAATTGAAACCATCACGGCCTGGGTTGAAAACGGTTCGCCGGAAGGGGACGCCAAAGATTTGCCGCCAAATCCGAAATTCCACGAAGGTTGGCAGATAGGCAAACCCGATGTTGTGTTGCCTATGACCGTGGACTTCAACATTCCGGCTGAAGGCACGGTTCCTTACAAATACTTCGCCGTGCCGACCAACTTCACCGAAGACAAATACGTCCAGCTTGCCGAAATCCGTCAGGGCGACCGCTCGCACGTGCATCACGTCATCGTCAGCGTGCGTTATCCCGACAACGGCGAATTGCCTCCGGCTGGAGAAATCAATCCTGCGATGCTTGGTTCGATCCGACGAAATTCAGGCGACCGTCCGGCGGATTCCGATGGCCGTCTGGTTGGCTGGGCACCTGGCGAAGCTCCGCTGGAATTGCGCCAAGGCCAGGCCAAGTTGGTCAAAAAAGGCTCTGTGCTTATCTTCCAGGTTCATTACACGACCAACGGCGAAGTGGGCAAAGACCGCAGCAGCGTTGGTCTGATCTTTTCAAAAGCTCCGGTCGAAAAACGAGTCATCACCGCCGGAGCGACTCAGGCTGGTTTTGTTATTCCGGCGGGCGCTGCAAATCACGAAGTCACTTCGGAATACCTCTTCAAAGAAGACAGTCACATAGACAGCCTACACCCGCACATGCACATGCGCGGCAAAGATTTCAGCTACACGCTGGTTTACCCCGACGGAAAATCGAAGTTGCTGTTGTCGGTTCCGCGTTGGGATTTCGGCTGGCAGTTGACCTATGTGTTGAAGGAAGAAATCTTTGCGCCCAAAGGCAGCAAGCTGGTTTGCGTCGCGCATTACGACAATTCGATCAACAACAAATTCAATCCTGATCCGACCAAAGACGTTCGCTGGGGAGATCAAACCTGGGAAGAAATGATGATCGGCTACGTTGATTACACGCTCGACAAACAGGATTTGCGGAAACAGCAACCGCAAGCTGCCAGCAGCAGTTCGTCTCGATAAGCATCGAATCGAAAGTTCCTTTGCCCGGTTTTCCACGGCTCTGCCGCTTGATGTGCGGAAAGGCTATGCCTTTCCGAGAGAGTTTTGGGAATTTTGGGGCTAGGCCCCGAACGTCTGGGGCGTAGCCCCAAAATAACGAAGTACCGCTCAACGGCAAGTCGAAGACTTGCCGCACATCAGGCGGCAGAGCCGCAATCGGATGACATTTGCTTCGGAGGAAACCATGAAAAGATTGATTGCAATCACCCTCGTATTTTTCGCGCTCGTCACAACGGCGGTGAATCTAGGCAGTGGCTCAGCCAAAACTGCCGCGCCGACCTTTGCCAAAGACGTAGCGCCGATCATCTTCAATAAATGCGCCAACTGCCATCGCCCCGGCGAAGTCGCCCCGATGCCGCTGACCTCTTACGCCGAAGTCCGTCCGTGGAGCAAAGCCATACGCGAAGAAGTCACCGGACGCACGATGCCACCGTGGTTTGCCGACCCGCAGACTTCGACCGTGCATTTCGCTAACGACCGCCGCTTGTCTCAGGCGGAAATTGACACCATCACCGCCTGGGTTGACGCCGGAGCGCCAAAAGGCAGCGACAAGGATTTGCCTGAGATGCCGAAATATGCGGCAGGCTGGACGTTTGGCGAACCCGATCTGGTGATCGAAATGCCGATTGAATTTGAAGTCCCTGCCGAAGGCGAGCTACCAATGCAGAACTTTTACGTCCCGGTTCCGTTTAGCGAAGAGCGATGGGTTGAAAAAGTCGAGCTTCGTCCGGGCAATCCGGCGGTTGTGCATCATTCAATTGCCAATGTAGTCGCACTGCCCAAAGGAACAAAGATCGTCAACGGCAAAGCCGTCAGCGGCAATGCTTCAGACTCGACACTCAACAGTCAGTCGGCCAGAGAAACCGGCGGATTGAGCGAAGGCGGCGCGCCAGCAAACGCTTCGCGTGAAGTGGTATTGAGCCAGGATTCATTCGCTCGATCCGGCGCATTCAAACTGGTCGGGCAGGCTCCGGGCAAAGGCTTTGAACGTCACTATCCAGGCACGGCAAAACGAGTGCTGCCGGGAATGTTCATTCAATTCAATATGCACTACCAGCCGAGCGGTCGCCCTGAAAAAGATCGTTCGCGGTTGGGTTTGTGGTTCGCCAAACAGCCGCCGAAATACGAAGTCCTGACCAAAGGCGTCACCGACAACGTATTTATCGAAGGCAAAGAACTGGCAGAAACCCGCATGGTTGGCGGCAAGGAAGTGAAAGTTCGCGGGCGCATCCCAAACATTCCGCCGAACGCGGATAACTGGGAAATCAGCGCCGAAACGCCGATCAGGGAAGACATCACGCTTTACGCCTTTGCGCCGCACATGCATTTGCGAGGCAAGGACATCAAATACACCTTGATCTGGCCGGATGGGCGAAAACAGGTTTTGCTGAACGTGCCAAAGTTCGATTTCAACTGGCAGTTGCATTACGAACTGGCCGAGCCGATGAAGATTCCAGCAGGTAGCCGGATTCACGCTGTCGCGCATTATGACAATTCGATCAAGAACCGATACAACCCGGCTCCGAACAAGGAAGTTTTCTGGAGCGAACAAAGTTGGGATGAAATGTTCATCCCGTGGTTTGAATACACAGTGGACAGCAAGCTGCTGACCAAGCCTGCACAAAGCGCAAGCAAGTAGCCGTGTCAGTACCCCGCGCGTAAGCAAGGGGTTTTGGCTGAGGCCAACCCTTGCTTAACGACACAAACAAAACGGAGGTAATTTAATGAACACATTCAAAGCAACACTTATCATTTCAATGCTGGCGATTTTCGCCGTAGCTTCTCAAGCGCCGCAATCGCCGGAACCGCCGCTTGATGACAAACGGCTGACGATTCACACGCTGGTGCGCGAAGACATTTTCGCGGGCTTCCTGCAAAACGATATGACCCGGCTGGCAAGAGGCGAAAAGAACATTGATCTTTTGATGGAAAAACGCCCCGGTTCGAAAGCCGAATTGATGGCGTGGAAAGGCGGAGCGACGCTTTATCGTGCGGTTCGCGCGTTTGAAGAAAAACACCCGGATGAATTCAAACAGAAGTATCAACAGGTGCTGGACACCTTTGACCAAGCCGAAAAGCTTCAACCAGGCAACGGCGGCGTGGCAGCGGTTCAAGGCGGCAGCCTGGTTCTGTTCGCCGATCAATTGCCGAAAGAGCTTCGCGCGGCAGCCTGGGAACGAGCTTATTCCTCTTTCCAGATTTTGTGGAAACAGCAAGGGGCAGGAATCGAAAAGATGCCCACTCATTTCAAAGGCGAGTTGCTTGGCGGTTTGGCTCAAGCCGCGCTTCGCACCGGTCGCAAGGAAGAAGCCAATCAATACCTGGACAAAATTCTGGCTGTGTTGCCCAACACGCCTTACGAACCGGTTGCCAAACGCTGGAAAGCCGATCCGAAGTCGGCAGAAACTTCCACCATTGCCTGTTTGACCTGCCACGACGGTGGACGCCTTGCTTCGCGTTTGACCGCCTTGAACGGCAAGTAATCAAAATCGAATCTCACGTCAAGCCGCCAAGACACAAAGAAGGCTTTCCGTTCTTGGCGACTTTGCGGCTTGGCGTGAGGTTCTTGACTCTCTTCAAAGCCAATGACTCGAATCCTGATTTTCGCACTTCTGATTTTCTCTCCGCTGTTTCAGCAAGCTGGCCAGCAACCTTCTCGCCCAACCGAACCGACCGACCCAATGCCGCCGCCGAACATGGATTACTTTGTCGGTGCTTGGGAGTTCGATTGGAACGTACCGGAACCGCTCGCCCAACCGGAACTGACCGACCAATGCCGCCGCCGAACATGGATTACCGCTTGGGAGTTCGATTGGAACGTACCGGAATCACCGCCGGCCCGGCTGGCAAAATCAAAGGCAAAGAGACGTACAAAAAACTCAACGCCTCGACTTACGAAAGCGTGATCGAAGGCGACAGCCCATCCGGCGCGATCAAAGGCAAAGCGACCACCGTTTACGACGAAAAAGACAAACAGGTAACTCGGACTGAAACCGGTTTGTTCGGCGCCACCTCGATGAAAAAGACCGGCCCAATTGGCGGAGACCTCGGCGGGTATTACACAATCTTCTGGGAAACTGAGCCAATCAAAAAAGCAGGCAAGACCGTCAAGCTGAAAGGCAAGACTCAGATGCTGTCGCCTGCCAGTTACCGTTTGCAGGTACAGATTTCAGTGGACGGCGGGCCTTACACCAACTTCGGCAATCCGTGGTTTCGTAAACAATGATAGGTTTGGCCAGTAATTGACACTGGTATATTGGCAACCTACCATCGTCCAGAAAGGAGTGTTATGTCTACAGCAGCAACAGGAATTTCAGAATTTCAGGTGGTGATTACAGAAGAAACCTCTGCCGAACAAACACAAAAACCGTGGCATGCCGTTGTTTCGCAAATGCCTCATCTGGCTGTCGAAGGAGAGAGTCGTGCGGATGTGCTCACGGCCATTAAAAACCTGTTGTCCAGGTCGGTGCGTCATGCAGAGGTTGTGACAGTTTCTCTATCCAATGCAAACCAGGAAAACGCTCTGGCGGACAAAGGCTATAGGCATTACGGAATCTTCGCCAACGACCCGGAAGCGTTGAAACTTTTTGACGAAATCGAAGAAGAGAGAAACAAGCATTTTGTCGAGCCGGTTCAACGCTGATGGCATACCTTTTAGATTCCAACGTCTTGCGCCATTACAGCGCGCAACATCCGACGCTTTTCGAGAACCTCAAGCGGGTCGAACGCCGCGACATTTTATTCCCATCACAGTTTACGCTGAACAACTTCGCGGCAGGATCGAAGGCTTGCTCAAGGCCGAACCCCAACAGCTTCTGCTGGCTCAAAAACATCTGAAAGTAACTCTGGGACTCCTCGCCGATTTTGAAACTCTGGATTTGAATGAAGCTGCAATTCAGATAGCCAACAGGCTAAAGCACCAAATCAAAACTCGAAAGCGTTACGCAGATTTCGTGATTGCAGCTCAAACAATCGCCGGACGCCATATTCTTGTCACAAGAAATACTGTGGATTTTCAAGACATACTGCCAGCCGCCCAACTTCAAAATTGGATAGACGACCGAATTGGTTAGCCCGCGAAATTTATCGTTAGGAGATCAAGTCAATGATGGCTTTAGGCAAAAAAACGAAGCACACAGTCTTCGTTGCTGCTTTGCTTCCAGTGCTCGCGTTGTCAGCCTGGTTTCTTTTCAACCACAACGCTTCTTCTGCAAAGGCAGTTGTGCAAACTCCTGCTGCTCCGACTTCTACCGAAGGCGCAGAGTTATACAAACAGCGTTGCGCCGTCTGCCACGACGAAGCTCAAGATCGCGTGCCGCCGTTGTTTTTGATTCGTCGCCGTTCGGCGGAAGACGTGATTCAGACTTTGACTAACGGCTCAATGAAGCAGCAAGCGAAAGGTTTGACCGAAGAGCAGATTCGTCAACTTGCCATTCACCTGACCGGCAAACTGCCCGGCGAACCGATTCGCAATCTGGACGCGAACAAATGCACGGGCGCTCCGTCGCCGATCAAACTCAGCGCGTCTGACTGGAACGGCTGGGACACGATCTGGATAATTCGCGCTTCC
>JBGAPB010000047.1:0-23889 GCA_044221525.1 Blastocatellia bacterium
ATAAGAATTAAAAGCATTGCCAGTCTGTCGTTCGTTTGTGTAAGATTCACCGGCCACAAAGAACTGGCATCGAAATTGTGGCCGAAATTGAAGTTGATATATTCCAAATCAACTCCTCACATTCACAATAGATTGATTCTATTCCCCGAAGTGCGGAAACTAATTCCGGTTCCGCTCAATAATGTATAAACGTTTTCTCGCCCCAGTGGCTGGCTTCAGATGAGCCGGTCAGGCTTATAGCAAATTGAAAAACGGCTTCAAGTAAACGGTCACGGTGTTGCGACAGATTGCTTTGCTTGCAGCCTGCGCCTGACTTTCAAACCTCAATGATTCGCCGCCGAAAGCTGGTCATTCGTGACGATAATGCCTCGCTTGTCGGTAGTGGCCGTAAATTGTCAACGCAGCATTCTTAATTGAAAGAAATTCTCGGAGGGATTTTATGATCCAGAAAACTTTTCGTTGCTTTACTCACATCGCGCTTGTTATTGGCGCGATGACTTTGATGAGCGCCGCCGCTTTTGCTCAGTACCCAATTGGTCAGAGCAGCATCGGCGATATGAAACCGGGCAGCGTGCTTTTTTACAGCCGCTATTCCAGCAACCCGGTTAATCCGGCAATGGGTGATACGCAAATCAACATTACCAATGTCAATCAGAGCGCCGGAATCAACGTGCACCTATTTCTGGTTGATGGTGCTACCTGTTCGATTGCCGATTCTTTTATCGGTTTGACGCCGAATCAAACCGCCAGCTTTTTGGTCAGCGATTTCGATCCAGGCATCACTGGTTATATTGTCGCGGTTGCGACCAACGGCGGACCAACTCAATTCAATAGTCTGATAGGTTCTGAATTTATCCGCGAAACCAACGGCACTACGGCTTATTTGCAGGCGATGACTGTTGCCAAGCGTTCGGCCGGTGACGTTGTACCAGATCCTGATGGCCAGAGCCGTTTGCTTTTCAATGGAGTAGATTACGAACAGCTTCCGAGCGCGTTGGCTGTAGACGCGTTTAATAGCCAGACATTGGATAACAACTCATTGTCCATTTTCAGCCCGCCGAATGATCTGGTGATTGGCGGAGTGGTTTCGACCAGTATTTTCTCGTTACTTTACAACGATGCTGAAGTCGCCATTTCCAGCAGCTTTACAGTCAGTTGCTATCGCTACGAATCCTTCACAACGCTGTTTAATCGTGGTGGAGGTATCAACCGCCATGTTCCTTCCGGGCGAACGGGCTGGATTCGTATGACCGCTTCAGGCCGTCCAATTCTTGGTTCGGTGTTTGGGAAAGGGCCGGTTTTTACCGGCGGACATAACCTGCACGCTATTGCTCTGTTGGGGTCTTATTCCATCACAGTTCCATCGTTCTAAACCCGAATAGCAAAACCACATTGCCACAATCGCAAATGCGGGATGGAAAGCTTTTAGCTTTTCATCCCGCATTTCTTTTGGCTCTTCACATTTCTTGAGCAAGGAGCTTCGTGGCATGATGGCCGCGAGGCGTTAAACCAAAGGACAAAACCTTTAGACAGGATTTACAGGATTCAACAAGATGTAAACCTTGTTTGAAGCTGGCTTGCAGTCAATCTTGTAAATCCTGTCTATGTTTTCCCGCTTCAGATTTGCTGTGTTCTCGTCGTCTAACTTTTTCCTATGAATTTCATCTTCAATCTTGCTTATCGTGAAATGCGAGCCTCGTGGCATCGCCTGCTTTTCTTCTTCATTTGCATAGCCATCGGCGTCGGTTCAATCGTTGCGCTGCGCTCGCTGGTTCAGAACCTGAAAACTGCGCTGGTTGGTGACGCTCGCTCTTTGATGACGGCGGACGTTCAGGTTTCCGCCAACAATGCCTGGAACCCCGAAACCAAAGCCGCGCTGGAGCGAGCTTACGCTTCCCCGCTTGTGACGGCTCACATTGACGTGCTGGAAACTGCGACGATGGCGCGCTCCGGCGAAGACTGGCTTGGCACGCCGAAGATGGTCGAATTGAAAGCCGTCCAGCCCGGCTTCCCGTTTTACGGCGAAATGATTTTGGCCGACGGGCAAAGGTTTTCTTACGACTTGATGAAAGATAGAGGCGCGCTGGTCAAGCAAACTTTGCTGACAGCGCTGGGGTTGAAAGTGGGCGAAACGCTGAAAATCGGTAACCTGGATTTCACCATTCGCGGCGTCATTGAACAGGAACCCGGCAACACTATGAACGCCTTCAGCATAGGCCCGCGAGTGATGGTCACTTATGAAGACGCCGTTGCCGCAGGTCTGACAAGCTTTGGCAGTCGCGCGCGCCATAGAGTTTTGTTCAAAACCCGCGATGGCGAAATGGACAGCCTGGTTACTCAGCTTCGCAATGATTTGCAGTCGCAATCCGGCATCACCGTGCGGTCGTTTCGGTTTTCACAGGATCGCCTGACCGAATCGCTGACCCAGGTGGAAGATTATTTGAGCCTGATCGGTTTGGTGATTCTGGTTTTGGGCGGCATTGGCATTTTCAGCGTGACGCGTGTTTTTGTTCAGCAAAAGATGAAGACGATTGCGATCCTGAAAACTCTGGGAGGACGAAATTCGCGCGTACTCGGAGCCTATTTGGTTCAAGTGATGGCGCTTGGTGTGGTCGGCAGTTTGTTCGGATTGGTGCTGGCACAAGTGCTGGCCTGGATTTTGCCGAAATACTTCGCGGGAATTTTGCCCACCAGTATTGAAATCCACTTGACGTGGCAGGCTGCGTTGCAAGGTTTAAGCATCGGCTTGCTAGTGTCGCTGCTGTTTTCGCTGTTGCCGCTGCTGCAAATTCGCCAGATCAAACCGATTCTGGTTTTGCGAAGCTCCGAAGTTCCCGGCGGTCGAAAATTCGATCCGCTGAAAATTCTGGTTGGAGTTTTTGTAAGCGCCGGTTTATTGGCCATCTCAAGCTGGCAGGCTGGGTCGTTCAAAATCGGCGGAATATTTCTGATTGCATTGGCGGCAATGACTCTGGTTTTGAACCTGACAGCGACCGGGTTGATGAAGTTTGTTCGTGGATTTCGCCGCGTTCCTTCTTTCACCATTCGCCAGGGCATCAACAGTCTTTACCGTCCCGGCAATCAAACCAGAATCATTTTGATGGCCGTCGGCCTGGGAGTTTTCTTTGTCGTTGGCGTCCGGTCGTTGCAATTGAACCTGCGTTATGAACTCGGCGTAGACCTGGAAAATTTCAAAGCCGATATGTACCTGATTGATATTCAGCGCGACCAACGGCCTGCCGTCGAAGAAACCATTACCAAGTTCACAGGCAAAAAACCGGAGATCATTCCAACGATTCGTGCTCGCATTGCGGCGATTAATGGCAGCGAAGTGAACCTTGACCGCCCACGTTCCAACAATGCTCCGCGTGAAAATCGTGGTCAAAGTGGTGGCATGCTCGGACGCGAATACGTGCTGACTTATCGGGCGCAACTTGATGAAAACGAAAAGGTCATCGCCGGAAAAATCTGGGAACCGACATCAAGCGCAGAACCCGAAGTTTCCATCGAAGAATTGATGCACGACGAATTAGGCCTGAACGTGGGCGATGCGATGACTTTTGACGTGCTTGGTCGAAAGATCACTGCGCGAGTCACCAGCATTCGCCAAGTTGATTGGCGCAATGCGCGAACAGGGTTTCTGGTTATCTTCCGACCGGGTTCGCTGGACGATGCTCCGACAATGTACATCAGTGCGATCAAAGGTCCGGCTGATACAACCGCCCGCGCTCAACTTCAACGCGAACTGGTGGACAAGGCTCCGAACCTTTCAGTTGTGGACGTGCGCGACATCATCGAAATTGCTCGCGGGATTGTGCAAAAAGTTTCGCTGGCGGTTTCCTTTGTCGGCGGCTTTGTCTTTCTCAGCGGCATGCTGATTTTGATCGGTTCGATTGCGATGACGAAATTCCATCGTTTGTATGAATCGGCGATTCTGAAAACGCTGGGCGCAAAAAAGAAACTGATTGTATGGACACTGCTGGTTGAATACGGCGTGCTGGGATTGCTGGCAGGGTTGATTGGCTCTACAGCGGCGATAGGTTTGACCTGGGCAATCGCCGAAAAAGCTTTGAAATTGAAATGGCACTTCATCCCTTCGGTCAACCTGATTGGAGTCGGAGCAACGCTGGTGCTGGTGGTTTTGGTTGGTGTGCTTTCAAGCTGGGACGTGATGTTGAAAAAGCCGTTGGGGATTTTGAGGAATGAATAAAGACCTGACGTTGCAGTTGCTGGACGCACACCAACCCGCCGACGCCCATGAAGCGCGAATGCTGGCAGACATCAAACAATTCGTTCACCGTTACGACAACTTTCATTCGCGCCAGCAATTGGCCGGACATCTGACCGGCTCAGCCTGGGTGATAAGCGAAGATCGTTCGCACGCTTTGCTGACTTATCACGGCAAGTTCGATTGCTGGGTTCAGCTTGGCGGTCACGTCGAAGACGATGCAGATATGCTCAGCGCGGCTTGGCGCGAAGCTTGCGAAGAATCCGGCCTGGAAAACGTCATGCCGCTGTCCGATCAAATCTTTGACGTAGACGTTCATGCCATACCCGCCAACCCGAAAGAACCCGCGCACTTTCATTACGACATCCGGTTTTTATTCGCGGCTGATCAAACCATACCGCTTGTCATCAGCAGCGAATCGAAAGACCTGGCCTGGGTTGAAACCGAAAAGATCGCCGAACTAACGACTGAAGAATCTGTTCTGCGGATGGTTCGTAAAACTGCGGATCGGTATCGCGCGCGTTAGCAAGCAAGCGGATCGCTTGCTTTGTTCAATCATCTATCTACAATCCGACTCTCGCACGTAATTCCAAAATCCAAAAACAACTTCTGAAAAATTCACAGCATGACTTTTGAAATCTGGTTCCAATCCATTCACGCGGACATTCCAGTCCAATCTGCAAACTCAGTTCTGAAGCTCACCGAAGAAGGCGGCACGATTCCGTTCATCGCCCGTTATCGCAAAGAGCAAACAGGCAATCTGGACGAAGTCGCCATCGCCAACGTCATCAACTCCAAAGAGCGTTGGGATGAAATCATCAAACGCCAGGCCTTCATCGTTGAAGAGATCGAACGCCAGGGAAAACTGACCGAAGAACTGAAGGAGCAGATTATGTCTGCCTTCAATCTGGACACGCTGGAAGACCTTTACCTGCCTTACAAACAGAAACGCAAAACCAAGGCGACCATTGCCAAAGAAGCTGGTCTGGAACCATTTGCCAACTGGATTTGGGATGTTGCGCACGCGCTGGCCACGCCGGAACCGGGCCAAACGCTGGAAGTTTTCGCGCTGGCTTTTTACAACGCTGAAAAGAACATCAACGACACTGCGGCGGCCATCAGCGGCGCTCAGGACATTTTGACCGAGCGTCTGGCTGAAACCATCGAACTGCGCGAACACACTCGCAAGACTGTTTTTGAACGCGGCGTTGGCAAAACCACCAAAGCTGAAAAGGCAAAACCGGCCAGCAAGTTTGAACGCTACTTTGATTACTTTGAACCGATTCAGTCGTTGCTGAAACCTGAAGCTTCGCATCGTTATCTGGCGATGCGCCGGGGTTGGATGGAAGAAGAACTAAGCTTGACCATCGGCGCTGGCCCGGAAGACGAGGACTTCGATTTGATTCTGCAAGGCCGATTTGAATCCGAAGCCTGTCCTGCAACGACCGAATGCGAACAGCCGATCAAAGACGTTTTGCAGAAAGCTGCTCGGATGGCGCTTAAGGCTTACGTGCTGCCCAGCATCGAAACCGAAGTTCATCGCAGTTTGAAAGACATTGCCGATGAAGCCGCGATCAAAGTCTTTGCCGAAAACGTCCGCAAGCTGTTGCTGGCTGCTCCCTTTGGAGCCAAAGCCGTGCTTGGCGTTGATCCCGGCATCCGCACCGGCTGCAAGCTGGCTGTGGTTGACGATTCCGGCAAATACGTCGCCAGCGATGTCATACATCTGCAAAGCCCAAGCGAGCAGGAACGAGCGAAACGTTTGCTGGCAGAAGTAGTCAACAGCGCCAACATTCGAGCCATCGCCGTCGGCAACGGAACCGCCGGACGTGAAACCGAAACCTTTGTCCGCGAAGCTTTGAAAGAAGCCGGGTTGAGCACACCGGTCGTGATGGTCAACGAATCCGGCGCCAGCATTTACTCCGCCAGCGATGTCGCGCGCGAAGAATTTCCCGATCTGGATTTGACCGTGCGCGGTGCGATTTCAATCGCTCGTCGTTTGCAAGACCCGCTGGCCGAATTGGTCAAAACCGATCCTAAGAGCATCGGCGTCGGCCAATACCAACACGACGTGAATCAACCCGCGCTGAAAAAGTCTCTGGATTTAGTTGTGGATGTTTGCGTGAACTCCGTTGGCGTGAACTTGAACACGGCTTCATCGCATTTGCTGGCGCGCGTTTCAGGCATCGGCCCTTCGATGGCGAAAAAGATCGTCGAACATCGCGGAACCAAAGGCTTGTTTCAATCTCGCCAGCAGTTGTTGGAAATTCCGCGTTTCAGCGCCAAGGTCTTTGAACAAGCTGCGGGCTTTTTGCGAATCCCGAACTCGGCGCATCCGCTGGATAACACTGGCGTTCACCCCGAACGTTACGAATCGTTGGAACGGCTGGCAGCGCGGCTGGGCAAAGGCGTAGGCGAATTGACCGGCAGCGGCGTCGAGTTGGTCAAACAGGCCGAAGACTTGAAAGCCGAAGTCGGCGATTTCACTTTCACAGACATCATCGCCGAACTGGCCAAGCCAGGACGCGATCCGCGCGAAGAGTTTTCGGCCTTCGCTTTCCGCGAAGACATTCATCAGGTCAGCGACTTGATGGCTGGAATGACTTGCCCTGGCATTGTCACCAACGTCACGAACTTCGGCGCGTTCGTTGACATTGGAGTCCATCAGGACGGTTTGGTTCACATCTCGCAACTGAGCAACAAATTCGTCAAAGACCCGCGCGAAGTCGTCAATCCGGGCGACCGAGTGACAGTGCGCGTGCTGGAAGTGAATCTGGAAAAACAGCAGATAGCTTTGACGATGAAAAGCGATGCTGAAACTTCCAGGCAAATGCCGCGTGATCGTCAGGCAGAACCCAGAGATCGCGGACAAGACCGTCGCCAAAATCAAGGCCGCGACAACCGTGATCGTCAGCCAGACAATCGGCAAGATCGGCGGCCTGCGCGACCGGAAAAACCGAGCTTCAACAACCCATTCGCAGAGCAGTTGGCGAAGTTCAAAAAGTAAATTTGAGCAATGACCAAAGAACAAATCACTCGACGCGAAATGTTGCAAAACAGCGCGACAGCTGCGGCTGGCGCGCTGTTTTGTTTGAATAGCCTTGATGCACTGGCGCAAGCTCCGCGCGAATTCCGCTACGGCCACTTGTTGCAGGAGTATTACGTCGCTCGCAGCCGCGAGATGATGGCTAAACGAGCGAAGCTTCGCGCTGGCATCAAAACTCCGGCGCAAGTGCTGAGGCTGCGCGATGAAGTTCGCCAAAAACTCCGCGCCTGTTTCGGCGCATTGCCTGAACGCACGCCGCTCAACGCTCGCGTCACTGGCAAAGTTGAACGCGACGCTTACACCATCGAAAAGCTGATTTACGAAAGCCGCCCAGGCTATCCAGTCACAGCCAATCTTTACGTTCCCAAAAACAAAGTTGGCCCGAAGGACAAGGTTGAAAAGCTGCCAGCCGTATTGGCTCCGTGCGGACACACTCGCAACGGAAAGGCCGAACCGAAGTATCAGGAATACGCTCGCAATCTGGCTCGGCAAGGTTATGTTGTATTGATGTTCGATCCGCCCGCGCAAGGCGAGCGGTTTGAATACGCAGACAAACCCGGCGAGCCGACGGTTCAATGGGGCGTGGTGTCGCACATAGTTGCGGGCAATCAGATGAATTTGATCGGTCAGAACTTCGCGTTGTGGGAAGCTTGGGACGGCATTCGCGGTTTGGATTATTTGCTGTCGCGCCCGGAAGTGGACGCCAAGCGAGTCGGCCTGACGGGCAATTCGGGCGGAGGCACTCAGACGACCTGGCTGAATGTTTTGGACGACCGTTTCACGATGGTTGCGCCAAACTGCTTTGCGACTCGTTACCTGAACAATCTGGAAAACGAAGAAGCTCAGGACACTGAACAGATCGTTCCCGGAATGTTGGCCGCCGGATGCGATATGGCTGATTTTTACATCGCGCAGTTGCCGCGACCGACACACTTCGGCGGAGAGCAAAACGACTTTTTCGACGTGCGCGGAGTCCGCGCGGTTTACGAGGAAGTGAAGCGGCTTTACACGATTGTCGGCAAAGGCGACGACGTTGAAATTTACATCGGCCCCGAAACGCACGGGTACAACAAGGGCGCACGCGAGGCGATGTACAAGTTCTTCAATCGGCATGCCGGAGTAACGGCTTCGACGATTGAACCGAACACACCGCCGGAAACAGACGAAACACTGCAAGTCACAGCCACCGGCCAAACCGCCGCGATCGGCGCAAAGCGAACTTTCGATTTCACCAGTGAAGCCGCTCGGCAAATCGCAGCCAAACGCCAGCGCCTTTCTGGCAAAGCTCTGACCGATGAATTGACGAAGCTGCTGGCTTTGCCCGCGCGAACCGCTCCACCGAATTACCGAATCGTTCGTGATCGTCGCGTCAGTCCGACGATGCGCGAGTATGGCTATTTGATCGAAACCGAACAGCGCAACGGAGCGAACGTGTTTGCGATGCTGCACACAATTCCTAAGCCTGGGCCGCAATACTTTTTCCCGAACAACAAAACGGCGACGCTGTACGTGCCGCATCTGTCTTCGCTGGAAGAAATCGTCGCGGGCAAAGCTCCGCAGCCTGCCGACGGAGAAACCTTGCTGGCGCTGGACGTGCGCGGCATCGGCGAAATGACCGCGCGATTGCACAAAGACACAGGCGACGATTTCTTTTCGCCTTACGGCACGGATTACTTTTATTCGACACTGGCGATGATGTGGAATGAATCGCATTGCGGTCGCCGGGTTCACGATCTGCTCGCAGCGCTGGATTTGTTCGCTGCCAACGGCTGCCAGGAAATGCACCTGGTTGGGCGAGGCATCGGAGCCATCACAGCTACGTTCGCCGCCGTGCTTCATCCGCTGGTCAAACGTGTGACGTTGCATAACGCTTTGCTGTCGTATCACGAACTGACTCAGGATGACCGTTACCAGTGGCCGCTTTCGACTTTGGTTTATGGAATTCTGCAGCGGCTGGATTTACCGGATTGTTTGCGCGAACTGGCGGCGACAAAACGACTAAGCATCTTTGATCCGTGGGATGCCAGAATGCAGTTGTGGCGGCGGGATAAATTATCGGCTCACCTGCAAATGCTGGGATTGGAAAAACTCGACATAAAATAGACCGTCTATAAAGTTTTCAATCTTTCAATACCAAGGCGAGCATCCGCCTAAATTATGAACCAATGAACTCAACAGTAGTCGCCATCATTCCTGCGCGTTACGCTTCGACCCGGTTGCCGGGCAAACCGATTCTGGACATCGGAGGCAAACCGATGGTCGTTCGTGTAGCCGAACGCGCTAGGCAGGTTGCTTCTATAAATCGCGTCATCATCGCAACCGACGATCACAGAATCTTCGATATTGTTGCCGCAGCAGGCGAAGAAGTAATGATGACTTCGCCCGATCATCAGACTGGCACTGATCGTCTAGCCGAAGTTGCCGCTCAGCTTGATGCTGAAATCATCGTCAACGTTCAGGGCGACGAACCGCTGATCGAACCGGCGACGATTGAATCTGCGCTGAAACCTTTGCTGGCTGACAGTTCAATTGTCATGAGCACCACCAGCGAACCGATTGAATCCGCCGCCGACCTGTTGAATCCAAACGTAGTCAAAGTTGTCACTGACCCGCTGGGCTTCGCGCTTTATTTTTCGCGCAGCCTGATTCCTTTTCCGCGCTCGGCGGTTCAGGTTCACGGTTCGATTGAAGCGGCGTTGGCAGCCGAGCCTGAATTGTTCAGCCGTTACGCCAAACACACAGGAATGTACGTTTACAGGCGAGAGTTTTTGCTGAGCTATGCAAAATTGCCAGCAACTCCGCTGGAACAATCGGAACTGCTGGAACAACTGCGAGCGCTAGAACACGGTTACAAAATCAAGGTCGTCAAGGTCGCACACCGTTCAATTGGCGTGGATACGCTGGAAGATTTGGAAAGAGTGCGGAAACTTTTTGGACAGGATTAACGGGATTTAGCAGGATGAAAATCAATCCTGCCTATTAGCCAAACAACCTCAGCAACTCACTTGGTTCATCCAGCAGGTGATCCGGCTTCAACGCTTCCAGTTCGGTTCGTGGAAACGGTCCCCAGGCTGCGGCTACTGTCGCCACTTCGGCGGCTTTACCGGCAACAATGTCGTGAGTGCTGTCGCCTATGTAAATGGCTTCGTCTGGCGAAGCGCCGAAATGCTCCAACGCTTTGAGTATGGGCTCGGGATGCGGTTTGTGGTTTGCGACGTCGTCGGCTGCGATGATGTGGTCGAACGGCTCAGCCATAGAAAAAAGATTCAAGCCGCGCTCGACTCCAAAACGAATCTTGGACGACACAATGCCCAACCGGTAATTGCGCGCTTTCAATTCGCGAACGGCTTCGCCAATTCCCTCAAAAGCTTCGATATGTTGGTCGTGCCACCCCCAGTTGATTTCGCGATAAGTTTTCAACAATTCAGCGGCCTTTGTCGCCAAGTCATCAATTGGAGCTACACGGTTTTCAGCTACGCACTGTTCGGTCAATTGTCTCATCGCCATCGGTAGATGCGTGCCAAAGGTTTTGATGTAATCGGCGTCGTTCATCGTGAAGCCGAAAGTCTTTTGCCAGGTGGCCCGAAACGATTTCAAAATCAGCGGAGTGGTGTTGACCAATGTGCCGTCGAAATCAAACAGAATTACTCGACGTCCGTTTGTGTTTTCGTTTTTCAAATTTGCTAAACTCGCTTTCCGTTTAGATCAGATTCCAATTCAGGAGCTTACCACATGCCCATCAGAGAAATTCTGCTGCTCGGCGATCCGCAGCTTTGGCGACCGTCCGAAGCAGTCACCGATGTTCGCTCAACCGAAACCAAAGAAATCATAGGCGATCTGGCCGCGACCCTGGCCGACTTTCGCGCCGGTCACGGATTTGGCAGAGCCATCGCCGCTCCGCAAATTGGCGCCCATCGGCGAATCCTGTTTGTGAACATGAATGATGGGACGTTCGGCCCCGCTCCGCTAATTAACCCGCAAATCGTCCGCAGTAGCAGTGAAATGATGGAGTTGTGGGACGACTGTTTTTCGTTTCCAGACTTGATGGTGCGAGTCCGGCGGCATGTCGAAATTGACGTGAGCTACACCAGCGAAACTGGCGAATCGAAACTCGTCACCGCTCGCGGAGATTTATCCGAATTGTTGCAACACGAGATTGACCACCTTGACGGCATTCTGGCAACCGACCGTGCAATTGACGAGCACAGTTTCGCGTTGCGATCTGAAGCGATGAAGCAACGTTAAATCGAATGATGTGAGTCTTTCTGCAAACGACAAAAACGCCACAAGCCAGAGACTAAGCTCTGGCTTGTGGCGTTTTTCTATCCTGAAACTCCCGCTTAACAGCTTGGCGGGAAGACAGGGATGATGTAGCTCATCGAGTTATTGAGCGTCAGGTGATGCAGGTTATGGCCTTGATTGAAAGCTCCTGCACTCACTCCTGCGTTCGGATTGAAGTTGATCGCAGCGCCCGTGATGCCAATCGCTCCGGTTTGATTGAAAACCTTAGCCCAGCCGGTTCGTCCGGCAGGAATAAAGGTCTCAAACCGTGGCGTTGTGCGCGGGAAGTTATTTGAAATCGAATTGCGCAACTGGCAACTGCCCGAAATGTTGAAACTCAGCGCATTCTCAGCGTCGTCATACATTATTCCGAACAGCGTGCCTAGCGTTGAGGCGCCGATGCCCAGGTTACCTCCAATGCGATTGATGATGACCAGAGTGTCGTTGCCATCGGCACGGCTGCCGATGTTGTCCAGCGCCAGCACAGCCGGAGTACGGTTGTAACTAATGCCGTCAAAGCTCAGCGTCGCCGTCACCGAATTGCCATCGCACAACGGCAATCCGCCCGCAATTTGCGCAAAGGCAAGCGCTCCCAGGTTTGCCGCGTGACCGCTGGTGAACTTCACGTACTCATCGCCAATCAGGTAATTGTGACTGGTCGGACAGCCAAGTGAGTTCACTGCCACAGCCACCACATAACCAGTTGTGCCCGGATCAAGGTCCGAAGCCAGGAAGCTCGTCGTCTGGTTGCCCGTCAAACACAGATAGCTATCTGCAATTGAACAACCTTCGGCCACAAAAAACAGGTGGACATAGGCAGGCAATTGCGGATGCGTATTGGTCAGATTGATGCGTGTGTTTTGAGTGTTGCCGCTGGTTGCTCCCGACGTATACACATTGTAAAGCAACACCGAACCAGCTTTCTGATCGCTGACTTCCGACGTGGTTGGGAAAATTCCGCCCGGACCAACCGCTGGACAAGTAACCGTCTTGCATACCGAGAATGCAAGCGCTTGCCCGCCGTTAAAAGCCACGGAATTGTTCGTGCACACAGACGCGCCAACTGGAGCCAGATCACTTACCTGAGTCAGATACGAGATAGTCACAGTTTGACCTGGCGTTAGTGACGCGCTGTAGCTCACGCTGCCATTGTTTATCAGGCAAGTGCCGACATTCGGCGACAACGTGCAGGTTCCCGGCAGTCCAACCAGATTAGTGAAGGTTGTTGTATCCGCTACTGTCTGATTGACATTGCCGTTATTGGAAATCATCAGTGTCGCTTTGAGTGTATTGCCTGGTCCGGTACACGACAGAGGATCACTGACGGTGCCAGCGACGCGGTTCACGGTCACAGCAAAGCTGCATGAGGCCGTGTTGTTGCTGGCATCGGCCACGCTGCATGTAACGGTTGTCACGCCAACATTGAAACTGCTGCCCGAGGCGGGCGTGCAGGTCGGAGCACCAATTCCAGGACAGTTGTCGCCAACTGTCGGAGCTGGCCATGTTGCGACAGTTGAATTGCCTGTTGTTCCCAGGAAGATATTCGCCGGACACGTGATGGTTGGCGGTTGGTTATCCGTCACCGTCACGGTGAAACTGCACGTGGCATCCGGCGCAAAGCCGTTACTCGCGGTGCAGCTCACGGTCGAAACTCCGACAGGGAACGTATACGGCGACATGATGGTTGTCGCCCCAAGTTTGCAGGTAATGGTCGGACTGGGAGGGCCGCTCGCCATCGGATTAAAACTGACCGAAGCCGAACATTGTCCAGCCGCCGCTGTCGCCGTCAAATTCAAACAAGACGTGAACTGAGGCGCTGCGCCATTGACGTAACAAACCGTAACGTCACTCAACGTCGGAGTCACTGCGCCATCGGAAGTCGCCAGATAGGCTTTATACTGCAAATATCGCAGCCCATTGAACTGGCTTAGCGAAGCTCCGCTGGTGGTGAAGAAAGTTGCGGCAGTGTTATCCGGGCCGACGAAGTTGAACGGCCCAAATGGGTTGTTGCTGCCTGCCACCTGGAATTTCACACTGGTGTTGGTAGGCGTTGTCGCCGTCCACGAAAGCGTTGTCCAGTGAGTGGTCAACCCAACCGCCGGATTCGCGTCTTTCGTGCCGGAAACCAGATTGCCGGATGCCGCATACCCCGTGTTGATATACGTCTTGAAGTTAAAGTCTCGAGTTGAATCCGCTGTCCAAGTGGCTCCGTTGTCAGTCGAAATGACACGTTGACCATTGGCATAAGTGCTGGGCGAAGAACGAATCCATAAATATCCTCCGACAGAAGGGGCGCTGACCGGACGCACAATCAAAGCGTACTGGGTTCCCGCTGTCACCGTTACCGGAGTGCCAAAATTGGCGGTGTACCATGCGCTTGATCCACTGGAAAATCCGTTGATTGTCGCGGTTGCGAGATCGGCTCCTGTTGGCAGACCTCCGGGCGACGCTCCAGTTGTGGCGCGAATTGAAACTGTCAAGGTTCGGAGTCGTTCCCTGTACATCCGCTACAGAAGAGCTGGGCGTCCACTTTTACGAGTGACCCAGTCACGACTGGAATGAAGGTCTGCCCACCCCAACTGGTGGTTGCAAACGATGTCCCTGTGTTCGTGCCCGCCGTGTTGGACGCATCCTGGGTTGGGTCATTGTTTAAGACCACGTCACCAGGGCTGGAAGTCAGGCTGACATTGGTCGGCACGCCTGCTTGGAAATCCGCCTGCGTTGTGTCTGTCAGGCAAGCGCTCAACGGCGCTGCGCTTAACGCAAAATTCTGTGTGGTCGTGTTGCCATCGGTCACCACCAGATTTGTTGCCGTGCTGGAATTGTAACCAGCCGCGCTTGCTGTGATCGTCGGATACGTTCCGGCTGGAATGTTCAAGAACTGATAGAAGCCGGAGCCGTTCGTCGTGGCAGTTCTGCTGCCAAGCGCGACGGTCGCGCCGCTGATCGGAGCGCCGCCCGGAGTAACCGTAACCGTTCCTGAAATCGTGCCGCCAGCGCCGACCGGAGTGCATTGACCAATGCTGGCGTAGCTGAATGAACTGACGCGCGTTTTCCAGCGCATATCGAACGCTTGAGACGCGGGGTTGGCGTACTCAGTGGTGAACCAGAATGTGCAGCCATTGGGATCAAGCGTCATCGAACTGTAATCGCCCCATCGTGTGCTACCCGTTTGCGAAGCCGTCCCAACGAATAAATTTTGCTCTGTCAGACTGAAGGTGTTGATCGCATCGCTAGCCAAACGCCCTGCATACGAAAAAGATGGGAATGTCGTGCTGCTGGATTTGCTGTAACCCAGCGCCATGTTTCCAGCGCGATCAAGCGCAAGACTGGGGATAAATCGGTGGAAGAGATTTGATCCGTCGGCGTCCCAGGTTGCCGCCTGCGGCAGATTGGCTGCCACTGTGCCGCCGGTAACGTTGACCTGATACCAACGCGGCGCAGCAAAGCCTGTTGTATTCGCCCGGCGAACTGTATGAGTTGCCCACAATGACTCTGTGCCGCTGTAATTCGTGTATTGGTTCTGCACCATCGCTCGAATCTGCAACACGTCCAGCAACGTTGCCGTGCCTGATTGAGGCGCGTTCGCTACGCCTGTATTCGGCCAACTGGAGGCTGCGAGAGGAGTGTCCGGGCCGGTGAAAGTGGAAAGCGCGGGGTGCGCCCAATCCACTTGGAATTTGTAAACCGTCAGCGCGTTTGTGAATAACCAGGTCGAAACAAACAGATTGGGACGACCTGCGGGTGGCGTTCCGGTTTGCAGACGAGCGTTACTTGGGATAAGTGTGAAATCGCCGTTCCCACATTGAACGAAACCGATTGCGCTGTCGGAGCGCCAGCGTACATCTGCGCTTTGTTGAATGCCCAGGTTCGCACGCCTTGAAACGACGAACCTGCCGGGAACCCGGAACAAGTTCGCGGACAAATGCCGTCCGGCCAAACGCCGAGCTTCGGATAATCGTTCAGGGCGTCTGTGACTGTTGTTGAATAAAAGTTCCATCCGCCGCTGACAGGATTGCCTGTCTTTGAAACTGCGAAGCATTGATACGCGATTGGAGGATTGACGTTATTACCACCATCAAGCGTGAAGGCGAAATCCGTCAGAATCCAGCGATCCTCGAATGTGTCATACAGCACGACTGGATCGCCAAAATTATGATTGTCGCATTGGTTACCGAAGTTCCCCTGACTCATCAACGTGTCGAACGTGAAAGCCGTCAGCAGATTGCCGTTGGTTTTGTCGTAAATACCAACCGAGGCGTTCACGGATTGGATGTAATGGTTTGGGCCGACGTCACCGTTTGTGTCAGGCGGGCTGCCCGACCCCCAGTTCTGACGATCCAAACCTTCAAAGCCAAGAATTTGGGCAGGCGCTGGGGCCAATACTCTCGACGGTTTGAGAAACTTTTCAATCGTTGTTTGAGGGATTCTTAGCGACGTGGGATCAATCTCAACCGGACTAGGCGCCGGACCTTCCCGTTCGGGACGCTCTCTTTCCACAGCTCTGTTTTGGGGAAGAGTGCGCAAATCGCCATCAAAAGACTTGCCTGATCGGATCAATTGCCCTTGCGTCGGAGAGTCGCTGGCTTTAATTACTGTTTTCCCGATGGAATCCTGAGTCAATTTCAAGCGTCTCGTAAATAAGCGGTTGCGCTGCCCTTCGTTCCCTTTCTTCGTCAGATTCGGAACTGGCAGCCATTCGTTCTTCGCCACCGCCTTCCGCTTCCATTTCAAGGGCTCGCCGGATTCTTTTGACCGCTTAACTTGCCTGCCGAAGAGGGAAATCTTTTGTTCCATTGCTTCCTGCAGCTCCATGCCTTTACGCATGGTGGCGGAGCTATTGGCCTTTGATGGCGTTTTTTTAACAGCAACTTTTTGACGAGTTGTGTACATCGCCGTTCCAATTAGCATTACAGCCATAGTAATGCTGAGCGCGATAGAAATTTTTCTCATGTGGATTCTCTCTTTCGGCGTCGAACCTGATAACTATTATGAGGAGTCACCAGACAGGCGCTAAATCTTCAGAGTGAAGTAATAGAGTTTGACCGAACACGTTTGCGGATATGTGCCCAGCATTGCAGCCGAACCGCTATTAGCTTAGCGGTTCAAAGCCTTTGTGATGTTTCTTTGCTTAACGTTCGCGTAGAAGATTGATAGCTCTTTGATTCGTACAGCTTGTCGAATTTGAGGAGAGCCTATCAACGGATGGCGATACTACATGAGGTAGGTTAAACGGTCAATTGCTTTACGGTCACTTTGTGTGAATCACTCATCAGAAAAAATTGTTAGCTCAACAGGTTGTAATCACTCGCTTGCCGCTGCATAAAGGCTTTGAGTATAGTTGCTCTCTCATCGAATAGATGCTTATCTTGCTACGTACTTATCAGGAGATTACATAATCAATGAATTCGGAAGCCAATTCCGGCACAGCGCCGGTTGAATCAACAGGAGAAGCCGTAACCAAGTCGAATTTTTTGCGCGAAGCCATAATTCAAGACCTCGCCACAGGCAAACACTGCGGTCGAGTCCAAACGCGCTTTCCACCCGAACCGAACGGTTATCTGCACATCGGCCACGCCAAAGCTATCTGTCTGGATTTCGGTCTGGCGGATGAGTTCGGCGGCAAAACCAATCTGCGGTTTGACGACACCAACCCGACCAAAGAAGAAACCGAATATGTCGAAGCCATCATGGAAGACGTGCGCTGGTTGGGTTTTGAATGGGACGGGTTGTATTACGCTTCGGATTATTTCCAGCAGCTTTACGAATGGGCGATCAAGTTAATCAAAGACGGCAAGGCTTACGTCTGCGATTTGACGGCGGATCAAATCCGCGAACATCGCGGCACATTGACAGAACCCGGCAAAGACAGTCCGTACCGAAATCGCTCCGTCGAAGAAAACCTTGATCTGTTCGAGCGCATGAAAAACGGGGAGTTCCCTGACGGTTCGCGGACTTTGCGCGCGAAAATTGACATGGCTTCGCCAAATCTGAGCTTCCGCGATCCAGTTATGTACCGCATCCTGCATCAGCACCATCACCGCACAGGCGACGATTGGTGCATTTATCCGATGTACGATTACGCCCACGGCCAGTCAGATTCGATTGAGAATGTCACCCATTCCATCTGCACGCTGGAATTCGACAACAATCGCCATTTGTACAACTGGTTTATCGAACAACTCGGCATTTTCCCATCGCAGCAGTTTGAATTCGATCGGCTGAGTCTGACCTACACCATCATGAGCAAGCGTAAACTGCTCAAGCTTGTGCAGGAAAATCTGGTCAACGGATGGGATGATCCGCGCATGCCTACGCTGTCGGGAATGCGGCGGCGCGGTTACACGCCTGAAGCCATTCGGGATTTCTGCGCCAGCCTGGGAGTTTCAAAAACCAACGGCGTCACGCAGTTACAGCAGTTGGAGTATTACGTTCGCCAGGATTTGAACAAACATGCTCAGCGCGTGATGGCTGTGCTGAATCCGCTGAAAGTCGTCTTGACGAATTACCCCGATGAGTTAGTTGAAGAGATGGAAGCCGTCAACAACCCTGAAGACGCCGCGGCAGGCACCCGAAAGATTCCGTTTTCCAAAGTGCTGTACATCGAACAGGACGATTTCCGCGAAGTGCCGCCACCCAAATACTACCGTCTGTCGCCGGGCAAAGAAGTCCGCTTGCGATACGGTTACATCATCAAATGCGAAAACGTTGTCAAAGATGCCAACGGCAATGTCGTCGAAGTGCATTGCACTTATGACCCGGATTCGCGCAGCGGTGGAGCCACCAGCAATCGCAAGGTCAAAGCTACAATTCACTGGGTTTCCGCCGCGCACGCTGCCGAGGCCGAAGTCCGCAATTACGACACGCTGTTTTCCAAGGAAAACCCCGACGATGTGGAAGAAGGCCAGGATTTCACCGCCAACCTAAATCCGAATTCGCTGGAAGCTCTGACTGGCTGCAAAGTCGAACCGGGTTTGAAAAATGCCATTGCCGGTAATCGGTATCAGTTTGAACGTCTTGGCTATTTTTGCGTAGACCCCGATTCCACCGCAGGTAAGTTGGTGTTCAACCGAACCATTGGATTGAAAGACTCCTGGGCGAAGATCGAACAGCGCGAAAAGAAATGATGGTGGTCTATTAGGCTTGCGACTTGCCCAAATCACTTGTTGGATTGATTCTGAATCTTTCCGCGCAGGCCTTCTGGTTGAATTCCCTTGATGACCCTAATCAATTTCGCCAAGTTCGAAACGGCAATCATTTTGTCTCGCAACAATCCTAAGAAGAACGCTTTTGAAACCTCTAAGGTCAATATCTTATGCAAACTGTCAATGAACTCTTTCCTCTGTTCCTCACGGTGATTTTCATACGCGTTTAGCCAATCGAACAAAACTTTTTCTGAGTTAAGTACCACATCATTACTCAACACCTTTACCTGTGCCTGAAACGATTTTCCACTGTATAGCTGGTGCTGGATGCAGAGAATTTCTCTGGCATTAGGGTCAACCAGCACCTTGGCAAGTAAGTTGTGAACTTTATAAAAGTTCGTCTTTTCGTTCTGCAGCAGAACAGGCCTGAATCTGTGGATGAAGACAATCACGTCATCCCAAGGAGGCAGGTCGGCCTCACCAGAAAGGCCTGTTTGGTGATTCCATTCGATCTTAGCCTTGCCCCAATCTCCATTCTGGACAAGGCGTGTTTGGGAAACCTCAGCTTCGTACTCAATGAATAGCCATAAAAGTTTCCACTCCTCATCGCTGAACTCGCCTGAGATCGTTACCTCTTCACTTGTGCTACCAAGCGAAAGCTTTAGCTGGAATTTTTCTGACATATATCTTCTTAAAGAATGCTTGCAGATGAAGTACTCGCCATTGTTTAGGTTGGCAAACAAAACAGATTGCAATCCAGCTTCGGCACAGTTTGCACCAGCAGGTGGGCGTGAGCGGGCACACTCGTCAAGCAGTCTAGCATCAATCAGTTTGGCACAAACTGTATTTGGCCGGGGCCTTCAACAAATGACAGCCACTTGCGCTCAGGCTGCTTGCCGCAGTTGTTCCACCTTGATATGTCGGCTGAGTGCATTCGACAGAGTCAGAGTTTCTACGCCACTCAGGCCTAAATCTTCGAACCCGCCGCGCGCTGCTGTAATGGCTTGTGCAATCACCAGCAAGCCGCGCGGGTCTTCATTCGCTTCGGCGAGCGCAAGCCGCAATAATTCCGCTGCTTCTGTCGCGTCCGCCGCCATACGCACTGTCAGCCATTCGTCAAAATCAATCATTGTTTTGCCCTTTTCTGATACTCACGCCAAGCAGCATGAGACTGGTCAATGTCACGCTGTTGTGTGGTCTTGTCGCCTCCGCACAACAACAAAACGATTTGCTCTCCGGCAAGAGCAACGTAAAGACGATAGCCAGGGCCGTAATCAATACGCAGTTCGTAAACACCTTGGTCAACCGATTTGTAATCGCCGGGATTCCCGCCGCGCAACCGAGCTATCCTTTTGATGATCCGATGGCGCGCCTGACGGTCGCGCAAATCATTCAACCATTCGTCGAACGGACACGCTCCGCCAAGCGTTTCATATATCAAAACCTGTTTCGGCTGTCCGTCAAACATTGTTTACCATCAGCGAAGTCGCTAGTTTGATAGCTGATTTTGCGGTTCGATTGCACATCCATGCATCCGCGAATCGGATCATAGCTAAATCCGGAGTTGTTTCAAATCGTAGACAGATGGGATTTGTACCAAGACTAGGTTTGTTTCCACCATTCAACCGTCTTCGTTTTCGGATTATGACAGCAGAGTCCGCTGGATCAGCCAGTAACAACCAGCCAGAGCAATCAGCATGGAAAAGGCCGGTACGTATCGCGGTGTGAATTTCGGCTGTTCGCGCAGTTTCCAGATCAAAGGCAGAATCAGGGCCGCGATGGCGATTTGTCCAAGTTCAACCCCGAAGTTGAATGAAAAGAGCGGAACGATGGCCCCGCTGCCCTGACCGCCAATGCCAAGTTCGCGCAACACAGACGCGAAGCCAAAGCCGTGGATCAACCCAAACGCAAATGTCAGCAGCCAGCGATTTTTGATGTCTCGCCGAAAGATGTTTTCCAGCCCAACGTAAACAATCGAAACGGCTATCATTGGTTCGACAATCCACGAAGGCAGATTGACCACATTGAAAGTCGCCAGAGCCAGAGTGATCGAATGTGCGACGGTAAACGAAGTGATGATCTTGGCGGCTTCGCGCAGCTTGCTGCCAGCCAGCAGCAGCGCAAACAGAAACGCCAGGTGGTCAAAGCCTGTAATGATGTGTTCGACGCCGAGTTTGAAAAATTCCCAAAACGATTGGCCGGCTTTGGCAGCTTCAGCCAACACTGCGGCTGTTGGTTCGTAAGAAATTGAACCCGCCGTCAGCATTTTCGAGCCAACAAGCTTTTCTCCACCGATCAATTCCAGATACTGCCGATGCCCGCGCGCCAGCCTTTCAATCAGCTTAGATTCAATGGTGAATGTTTCGCCCAGTGGTTTGGCGAATGAAAATTTGAAACGGACTCCGTTGCCGTCATCCGGTTCAACGCCATTGATTACTGCCTGAACCGGATGACCGGCTACGGTGACGGAAATGGCTTCGGCGGCCAGAATCTGGAGATGCGGTTTGGCCTGAGCGAATTCGGCTTCGGTAATTTTGCCGTCGCGGTCCGAGTCCATTGGCACAAGCGATTCGATGTCTGCACGAGCAAATGTCAGATGACCGTTGACGTGGTCGCCTTCCAGTTTCAAAACTGCCGCGCTCAATCCGGGGTCGTGTGCGAATGCACTGGCGACAGCCACAACCAGAAAAACCAGAATCAGGCACAGAGCGGGAACCAGTTTTGCGATTCGATTATTTTTTCCATCGGCAAAGCTCATAACTTCCCTCGAATGAAAACGGAGCCGCAGATAAAATCAGATAAACGCGTATCAGCATCAGTCTGTTTTTACCTGCGGCGGCGATTGTTATCGGCTTACTTGGGCAAGCCTACAATTTTGCGACCGTTTTGCGGCGTTGATTCATACGGGAAGACTTTGTTGTAGCCCATCTCGTTTGAAGTCACCCCGTCAACATCGGTGAAGTTAAGCGGATTCACTTTCAGATTGTTAGGATCGCGCAGATCGCTGGTCAGCGCGATGACGGCAATGTCCACCACGTCATCACCGAAGCGGCGACCATTAGGCCAACCACCAGGAACATAGAATTTCCCGGCGGGCAGGCCAAGCAACTGACTTGGCAGGCGGAACGGATGACCGGCTGCCCGGCTTTCCTGAACGTCGCCGCCAAAAATGCCCAACCGTGAAAATCCAACATCGTCTGGATTCGAGGTGCTGGTCGCACCATTACCGGCCAGACGAATCGGATCGGTTGAAAGATCAACCTTGATCAAGTCGGGAATAAAGATCGCGGCAATGTCAGCACGATTTCTGTCAATCGCCACCGTCTGACCTCCGGCAACCAAAGCATTGATCAACGTCGCCAGTTCAGGGCTTTCGGCATATTTGCGGAAAAGGATTCCGTCTGTTGTCGGCAGCGTGCTGCCATAAGTGTCTTTGTCTTCGATGGCGACAAGACCTTCGTTGAACAGCGGATTGCCTTGACGCGCCACCTGTACCCAGGTTGGACGGCGAATCAGGTCAAGAATGCCTCGGCCTCCCGAGGAAGCAACAGGCATCATCAAACGGCTGGTTGTGGCAAAGACGCCGACAGTTTGCTGATCTCCGCCAAGTTCGGTAAGCGGGACTCGCAGCGACATCAGGTGAATGTTGAATCCACCCTGTGCGTCTACGCCAGGCTTGCGAAGCTTAAGCAAGTCGAAGATTGATTGAACGTCAGCATAAAAGCCGTCGTCGCGCTGACCGGCAAATGCCGTGTAACCATTTGAAAAGTTGAAGATTGATTGTCTGGTGTATTTGTCCAACTCGGCGCTGGTCGCCACGCCTTTGCGCGCAGAGTTTTCACCATTGTCGCCGTCGTTATAAAACGGAGTGGCATTACCCTGATTGTTTGGCGGAACAATACCCACGCCAATCTGAGTCGTTGTGCCGAAACGGTTGTCAATCTTTGTGACGGTGTAAGTCTGCGTCAGGTTCTGCGCGGCATCGTCAATGTTTTGAATCACGCCCAAGTACGACTGAAGCAGAGTTTTCTGGCTTTTGTATTTGGTTTGAAATTCAAAGCGATAGGTGACTGTTGGGCGACCGGCGGCCATGTCGCTGCCGAGCGAAACATGTATTTCATATCGCACGTTTTCATCAAAGTTGTATTTGTTTGGGCCGACTCCGGGGTTTTCATGCGGATAAACTCCCAGCGCCAGATTCAACGCCTTGACGCCATTAGCATCCGGTCTGACAAAAGCGTAAACGTCGGTCGTGTTGGCCGAAGGATCACGCGTGATGAGCGGCGCGTCCATATGACTGGAAGCGTAAGCCGGGAGCGAAAGCATTGGCAGCAAAGTCATCGCAGCAACCAAAGCCATCACTGCGCTTTTTTTGAGTAGTCTGGTCATTTCAATTTTCTCCTATTCGGGAAAATAAAGTTATAGGTTTTGGCTCAGACGCCTGAGCCGTTGTTTGTGGCACCAGACACACAACGACCATTACGCCCATTCACGGACGGCGGATAGTCTGTGGATTGTCTGGGAAAAAGTTAGAGCTTCAATTGCCCCAGTTGCTTGAGTTGATCTCGTTCACTGGGCAACAGAGTTGATTGAATGGCCGAAGCGCGTTTTGCGAATTGTCGCGCTTCGGTTGGTTTGTTGGATTTTGCCGCAATGACGGCGGCGTGCATGAAAAGTCTTGCGTCCACAGTGCCGACAGCCAGCGCCTGTTGCATCGTCTGCCAGGCTTCGTCGTGATTGCCCGCAGCCGATTGCGCCCAGGCTAGCGCGTCCAGCGTGAAAACGTCCCGGCGGTTTTTCAATTCTTCTTCGGTCAGCTTCAGCGCCATCGCCGTTTGTTCGCCGCGCGTAGCCAGATAAATAGCGAAGCTTCGCGGATCGTCACGTGCTCCGCGCGCCGCCAAATCGGCCTCGACTTTTTGAGCTTCATCGCCGCGACCTGCTGATCGCAAAGCGTCGGCAAAAGCCCAGCGATATTCCGGCAAAGGGTTTTGCCGGGCGGCGCGCTCCAGCAAAGGCACGGCTTCATTGAATTTGTTTTCTGCAAGCAAGGTTCGGCCTTCGGCCAACAACGCAGGCGCGTATCCAGGTTGTAGCTCAAGAGCCAATTCGCAACTTGCGGTCGCCTGCTTAAATAATCCAGCTTGCAATTCGTACATTGCCAGCTTGCTCCAGGCCCAAGCCGAGGC
>JBGAPB010000048.1:0-27205 GCA_044221525.1 Blastocatellia bacterium
CTATGCCGTTGATAGGATTGACCCGGTCAAGCACAACGAAAGTTTTGCCGTTCTTCGCGGCTTCTTCCATCGCCAAGCCCATCGTCGAAACGTAAGTGTAAAACCGCGCGCCAATGTCCTGAATGTCGAAGACCAGAACATCAATGTCTTTAAGCATTTCCGCCGTCGGTTTTCGTGTTTCGCCATATAGGCTGAACACCGGCAAGCCAGTCTTTTCGTCGGTCGAGTTGGTGATCTTCTCCTGATCCAGTGCGCCGCGAATGCCGTGTTCGGGCGAAAACAGCGCGACCAGTTTCACGTCAGGAGCCTTGAACAAAACATCAATCGTCGGATTGCCGTCGCGATCCTGCCCCGTGTGGTTGGTGATAAGGCCAACTCGCTTGCCTTTGAGTAGCCCGAAGCCGTCGCGTTTGAGAACGTCAATTCCATTCAAAGTGCTGAGTGCTGAGTGCTGAGTGCTGATCGTCGTTGAAACAGCCGCCAGCGTTCTGTTGTTCTGTTGTTCTGTCGTTCTTTCGCCAGTAAAAGGCGGCGAAAGAATCGAAGCGGCTACGACCGACGCAACACGTCCACGCAGAGAGCCAACATCGGCGGGTTTCTTGGAATCGAGTTTCGGGTGGACACGATTGCTGAGGAAAACAACGAAGGTTTTACTTGTCGGATCCAGCCACAATCCGGTTCCGGTAAAGCCTGTGTGGCCGAAGCTGCCAATCGGAAACAGATCGCCGCGATTGGCGGAAAAGCTGGAATAGACATCCCAGCCGAGTCCACGCGAATTTCCGTCACTGCCGTTGCCAGCAGATGGCCGCGCTTCTGTCATTCGAGCAACGCCCATCGGGCTTAAAATTCTTCGGCCTTGATATTCGCCGCTGTTCAAAATCATCTGGCAGTAAATCGCCAGATCGTCGGCGGTGGAAAACAGCCCGGCGTGACCGGCGACTCCGCTCAGCTGGTAAGAACGCGGATCGTGGACTTCGCCGCGCATCCAATGTTCAGGCTGACTGGTTGCGCCTTCTTTTGCCGCTCCTTCACGAGTGCGATTCTGGTCTGCGCCCCCGCGCTGTTCAGTTGGTGCAATGCGCGGTTTCAAAGTGACAGCAGGATTAAAGCCGGTGTCTTTCATTCCCAATGGCTCAAAAATGTTTTCGCGCGCGAACTGGTCAACCGGCTTGCCACTGATGCGTTTGACCAGTTCGGCCAACACTATGAAATTCACGTCAGAGTAAATCATCTTCGATCCGGCTTCGTTCAGCGGAGCCAGTCGCCAGATGTTCTCCATCGCTTTTTCCGGTCCTTGTTCGTAATCGCGTATGTCGTTGTCGGCGATCAAACCGGAGCGATGAATCAACAAATGTTCGACGGTGATGGCTCGTTTTCCGTTTTCGGCGAACTCAGGAATGTAGCGCCATACTGGATCGCCAAGTCGAATCAAACCGCGCTCAACAAGAATCATGACCGAAGTGGCCGTCGCCACGATCTTTGTCAGCGAAGCCAGGTCAAAGATCGTATCCGTAGTCATTGCTTCAACTTGCGGTTCCAGAGCGCGATTGCCATAAGCTCTGCGCCAGACGATTTTGCCCTGACGGCCAACCAGAACGACTGCGCCGGGCAATTGTTTTTTGGCGATTTCGGCTTCGACAATTTGGTCAATGTTGAAAAGTTGAGTCGGCGACATTCCCACGGCTGAGGGCGAGGTGGTCGTCAGCGTAGAAGTCGAAGCTTGTGATTGGGCAAAAGCGGTTTGAAATGCCAGCAGACAAATCAATGTGATGACAATGGAGCGTTGAAAATTTTTTTGCATGTCCTATCGGGTTTAGTTGAGTAAGAAGCAGCAACGAATTGGTTTAATTTGAATCATCCGGTTTGGAGCGGGGGGACAATCGGAGCGCAGTTTTACCACAGCCAGACGATTTCGCGCACATCAAATTTTTACATCAGCGTAACTTGACAATACGAAAGCCCAAAACATAATGCCAGCCATCGCTATTCAAGAAAAATCAGAGCAGTAGAAAGATCATTTACTCCGTCAGTCTGCCCAAACTGAAGCGCCGAACTTGCGGCTTCAGAGGTTGTCACAATCAATTTGTTACCCGACTCCAACAAACTTCTATAAAGGAGGAAGTTATGCTTCACAGAAAACACGTCTTCCGCAACCTCGGTTTATTGCTGACCAGCTTGCTTCTTATATCAATCGCGGCAATCGCTCAATCCACTTTCGGCACACTGCTGGGAACTGTAAAAGACCCTTCAGGCAGCGTGATTCCCAACGCCACGGTCAAGATAACGAACACAGACGAAAACACCGTGCGAACAATTCAGGTCAACTCCAATGGCGATTACGAGGCTGTTAATACCAAGCCTGGCCGATACAGAATTGAAGTTACCGCGTTGGGTTTCCAAACCTTTGTGGTATCAGAAATTTCGCTTGTTGCGCGGCAAACCTTGCGTGTTGATGCGACGCTGGCAGCCGGTCAAGTGACAGAACGGGTGGAAGTTTCCGCCAATGCTGGGGTCATTACGACAGAGACCCAGACGATTTCTTCGGCATTTGAATCACAAAAGATCATGAACCTGCCCGCCAATTACCGCGCCGCAGGCAGCACCAGCCCTTACATATTGATTGCTGCTTTGCCCGGAGTTCAGGCTGACAATAACAATAATTTTTCCATACAAGGCGCGTTGCCTTCGCAATCCCAGTTTTCGCTGGACGGCATTTCGACGACCAACGTGCGCGGAAACGCCCCGAAGTTCAGGGCGTTGGTAATTCCGCTGAATACGGTCAGGTTGGCGACGTGACCACAATCTCCAAAAGCGGCACCAATGATTATCACGCCACCGCATTCTGGTTTCACCAAAACCGCGCGCTGGATTCCAAAGCCTTTGGCGCGCTGACCAAACCGCAAAAAATTGCCAATGATTTTGGCTTCAGCGGAGGCGGCCCGGTGAATATCCCCTGGCTATACAAAGGTAAAGACAAAACATTTTTCTTCGGCACTTATGAGGGTTTCCGTTTCCCGCGTGGCCAAACAATTCAAAACACTGTACCGACTCAAGCCATGCGGAACGGCGATTTTTCCGCCGAAGGTGTAACCGTGCGCGATCCGCTGACCGGTCAGGCATTTGCCAACAATCGCATTCCTGACAACCGCATCAGCCCAATCGCCAAGGCTTTTTTGACGCTTTACCCACTGCCCAACAACGGCGCGACTGACAAATTGCGCGTCGCAAATTACATTCGCAACAGTTCCAGTAGCTTGAATTCGGATCAGTACGACATTCGCATTGACCATTATCTGACCAAGAACCAATCTATTTTTGGTCGCTGGACGTGGAAAGATGTCGCCGTGGACAGCCCTAACATTCTGGCCCTGCCGTCCAACACCAATTTTGACAGATATAAAATCCTGGTTGTGTCGCACAACTACACGATCAAACCGACTTTGCTGAATGAAGCCCGCTTCGGATTGACGCTCAACAACAGCGGATCAGCTTTTCCTTTCGATGGGCGAGATTTCACCACCAAACTTGGGTTTCAAGGAATCGGCCCGAACTTTCCTTTCAATGGGATTCCGAACGTAGGCTTTTCAGGCGATGTCACAGACCTTAACCGTGGCCGAGGCGATAGCATTTCGCAATCGCGCACTTACCAGTTCAACAACAACCTGACCTGGACAAAAGGCCGTCACACGATGAAATACGGTTTTGATCTGCGCTGGATTCGCGCTGTCACGGCTTTGGGTTTCATAGGAGCGGATAATTACGGCAACTCTGATTTTGACGGTTCATTCAGCGGCAACGACTTTGCCGATTTTCTGCTGGGTATTCCGATCCGCACGTCTTACGCCATCATCCAACAGGATAACGATGGTCGTGCAACTCATTACCATTTCTTTGGCCAAGACAGTTTTCGTGTGAATCAGAAATTGACGCTCGAATTCGGCCTGAGGTACGAATATCACCCGGCTTACATTGACGCTTCGGGAAACATTGGCAACTTCGATCCCAGTGTGCCGCGTTCAGGCCGAGTGGTTTATCCGACTGGAAAGCAGAACCTGCTGGCTCCAGGGTTTTTGAAGACCTTCAATGCCTGTCCGGCTCCGGCTGCAAACGGCGCGCCCTGCACCCCGGTGCAATCGGCTGAAGAAGCTGGTTTGCCGGAAAGCCTTCGCAATGTGCCCAAGCTCCGTTTTCTGCCTCGCTTCGGTTTCGCTTATCGTCCGTTCCGCGACGACAAGACGGTCATTCGTGGCGGTGTAGGGGCTTACAACGGCACGCTGCTTGGCAATATCTTCTTTTCGCTGACTGGCACCTTGCAATCAGACGTTCGCGAATTCACCAACCTGACTTCGCAAGGGCGCCCGCTTTACCAGTGGCCGCAAATTCAATCTGGCGGCACTGGCATTTCGACCGGTCAGTTGGGAACGGCCTCGTTCAGAACCGCGAACGACATCGAATACAAAGATCCGTATTCGTTGCAGTGGAATTTGTCTGTTGATCGTTATGCCGGATTCGGCGTCGGTGTTCGCGTTTCTTACATCGGCATGAAGACGACTCAGCTGGCCTGGGCGCCGGATTTGAATCAGATGACTTCTTCGACGCAATTTGCAATCAACCGTCCCTTGAGCGACAGACCCTTCCCGAACTGGGGCATCATTTTCACTCGGACTGCTGGAGCGTCGGCGTTTTACAACGCCTTGCAGATCGAAGCCAATCGTCGTTTCTCCACCGGATTGACCTTTAATTCAACCTACACCTGGGCAAAGAACATCAACGACAACGGCGGTCCAAACTCGACCGGATTCACGGGTGAAACCGGCGGCGGACGTTCGGCTGACCTTTACAATCGCCGGGCTGAAAGGGGTAACGATTACGCCACTCGGCGCCATCGTTCAATTTCGACGGTGGTTTACGAATTGCCCGTTGGGCGCGGACGCCAGTTTGCGAAATCTGTTCATCCGGCAGCCAACGCAATCATCGGCGGCTGGCAATTGAGCGCGATCTTCCTGGCGCAAACAGGCCCTTACCTGACGCCGTCGGTTGGAAGCGTTGATCCTTCGGGCAGCGGTTCCGGTTTGTCGCGCACTCAGCATCCTGATCGAATTGGCGATGGCAACATCTCGAATCCAACCTGGTTTCAATGGTTCGATCAAAATGCTTTTGTATGTCCGGGGTTGACGACTCGCGTGGCTGCCAATTGCCGCATCGGAGTCAATCCGGCGCGTGATGCAACACCCATTGGCCGTTTCGGGACGGCTGGCGTCGGCATCATTCGCGGCCCTGGCACAATCAACCTGTCGCTTGGCGTGAATAAAACTTTCAACCTGACTGAAAGAGTCAGACTGGAAGCGGGTGCATCTTTTACCAATGTCCCAAATCACACCAACTTCGCAGACCCGAATATGACCATTACCAGCACGGCATTTGGTCGCATTACCAGCGCGCGAGGTTCTGAACTTGGAGGCAGCCGCACTGGACAAGTTACCATGCGTCTAAGCTTCTAAATGGCAGTATCAATTCACTAAGCAGGCAAGGACACGTGGAGCACTTCAAAACTGTTTCGCGTGTCTTCGTCGCTTCCATGATTTCGACTTTCCATCTAATGACCTCTCATACCCACCACGACGCAAAAGAAGATGCACAGGAGCTTGGCAAACTCGGTTACGCCCAGGAACTTTTCCGGACCATGGGCGGCTTTTCCAACTTCGCCATTTCGTTTTCGATCATCTCGATTCTGACCGGAGCGGTGACGCTTTACGGCCACGGTTTGAAGATGGGCGGCCCGGCACAAATGTCTCTGGGTTGGCCGTTGGTCACGTTTTTTACTCTGGCAGTGGTTTGCAGCATGGCCGAACTGGCTTCTGCGCTGCCGACTTCAGGTGCAATGTATCACTGGTCGTGCAAGCTGGGTGGCAAAGGCTGGGGATGGTTCACTGCCTGGTTCAACATCATTGGCCAAATCGCAGCCATCGCCGGAATTGATTATGGTTGCGCGACCTTTGTCACTCCGCTGCTGGGGCTGGAAATTACGACGAAGAACCTGTTGGCGGTTTACGGAGCGATTTTGCTGTCGCACGCTTTGATTAACCATTTCGGTATTCGACTGGTTTCGTGGCTCAACGATTTCAGCGTCACTGTTCACATCATAGGAGTCATCGTCATCGTTGGCGCGCTGATGCTTTTCGCGCCTAAGCAACCGGTTAGCTTTTTCTTTGCCCGCATCACCAGCAACGAAAGTGGCTGGTCTTACTGGTGGGCATTTATCATCGGTTTGCTGCAAGCGATGTGGACTTTTACGGGTTATGACGCTTCGGCCAGCGTTTCCGAAGAAACTGTTGACCCGCGCCGTCGCGCTCCGTGGGGAATGGTTATGGCCGTCGTGGTTTCGAGCATTGTTGGTTACTTACTGCTCATTGCTCTGACCCTTTCGATCAAAGACATTCCGTCGGTGCTGGGTAATCCGCCCGAAGTTGTGACTATTCTAGTTGGAGCTTTGGGACAAAGGGCGGGAGGCGCTTTTTCGGCGCTGGCGGCCATGGCCATGTGGTTTTGTGGCTTGTCGGCTGTGACCTGGTCTTCGCGCGTGATTTACGCTTTTGCCCGCGACGCCGGAATGCCTGCCTCGCGCATCTGGCAGCAAGTCAGCGCAAAACACCAAACTCCTGCTCCGGCAATCTGGCTTTGTGCAATCGCGGCGTTTCTGGCGGCGATTTACAGTGGAGCTTATGCCGTTGTCACAGCCATCAGCACGATTGGCTTATACATTTCCTACATTTTGCCGGTTTGGCTGCATTGGCGTGGCGGCTCCAAACTGGAACGCGGCCCCTGGCACCTGGGCAAATACAGTCGCGCGCTGAACGTGGTGGCCATCCTTTGGGTCATTTTTCTGTGCGTCGTACTTTGCTTGGCCGATGCTCGCACCTGGCAATCCATTCTGGCTGTGACAGTTGTGCTGGCTATGTGGTACGCACTGAGCGAAAAGAACCGATTCAAAGGCCCGGCGTGGTCAAATCAATAGGAGCTTCATCATGATCAGTCAAACTTTCGCTTTCAAAGTTCGCTGCATACTTTTCTTTGCTCTGGCTGTCATGTCATTCACTTTCCTGCCTAACCTTTCCGCTCAGGAAAAAAAGCTGAACTGGTACAAAGGTAATACGCATACACACACCGTCAACAGCGATGGAGATTCGACGCCGGACGAAGTCGTCCGCTGGTACCGCGAACATGGCTACAATTTTTTGACACTCTCGGATCACAACTTCCTGACGGACATCGCTGGCTTGCAGTCGGTCTTTGGCGCGGCGGAAAAATTCCTGCTCATTCCTGGCGAAGAAATCACCGATAAATTTGAAAAGAAAGACATTCACATCAACGGCTTGAATCCGCGCGAACTGGTCAAGCCTGCCGGCGGCGCCAGCGTAGTCGAAACGATTCAAAATGACGTCAATGCCATACGCAAAGTTGAAGGAGTTCCGCACGTTAATCACCCCAACTTCAATTGGTCAATCACTGCCAACGATTTGAAGGCAATCAAAAACATGCGCTTGTTCGAGATCTACAACGGCCATCAGGCGGTCAACAACCTGGGTGGGGGCGGGTATCCGGACTTGAGGCCATGTGGGATGACATTCTTTCCAGCGGGATGGTTTTGTATGGCATCGCGGTTGACGACGCGCATTACTTCAAAGCACCTGAAGACAGAACGAAAGCCAGGCCGGGTTTTGGTTGGGTGATGGTGCGCGCCGAAAAGTTGGGTGTGACAGAAATCCTGCAAGCAATGGAACGCGGAGATTTTTACGCTTCGACCGGCGTCACCCTGCGCGATTACCAAGCCGACAAAAAACAAATCACCGTCACCATCGCGGAACAACCTGCGACCAGTAAATACGTCGTCCAGTTCATTGGTCAGTGGGGCAAAATCTTGAAAGAGGTGACGACCAATCCGGCAAGCGTACACGTTCAAAGGTGATCGAAGCAAGTAGCAGTCCGCGGTGGCTCGAAGGTTATCGAATCAAATGGCAAGTTCGCCTGGACGCAGCCGGTGTTTTTGAGCGATGCAATCGGTTCTCAACCAAAGCTTCCGATGTCAGCGAAGCTTTTAGTCTCGGACGCAAAAGCTGCGTCAGGCCGCGGCACTCAACACAACGGAGATCAAAAGTGAGCGAGAACAAAATCAAAGGAATGCTCAGCGTTGAGCAATTGCGCGAACTGGTTGCGAAAGAACAAATCGAAACCGTCATCGTAGGCTTCACAGATCATTACGGACGGCTGGTCGGCAAACGTTACGATGCGGAAATGTTTGTGGATGACACCATCGCCCATGGAACTCATGGCTGCGATTACCTGCTGACTGTAGATATGGAAATGGAGCCAGTGCCTGGTTACAAATTCGCTAACTGGGAATTGGGCTACGGCGATTTTCATCTGGTGCCGGATATGGCGACGCTGCGCGTGGCAAGCTGGCTGGACAAAACTGCGCTGGTGCTGTGCGATGTTGAAAACGAAAAGACTCATAGGGCGGTGACAGTTGCCCCGCGTTCGATCATGCGGCGGCAACTGGAACAGGCGCGCGGTTGGGTTTTGAAAGCTTCGCTGCTTCAGAGCTGGAGTATTACCTGTTTGAAAACAGCTACCGTCAGGCCAACGAACAAGGCTATCAAACGCTGACTCCGGCGGGCTGGTATTTGGAGGATTACCACATTCTGCAAGGCACTCGGACGGAAGCCTTCACTGCTGCCGCTCGGCGTCATTTGAAGAACTCCGGCGTGCCGGTTGAAAACTCCAAAGGCGAATGGGGACTCGGCCAACACGAATTGAACGTGCGTTATACAGAAGCTTTGGAAATGGCCGACCGCCACGTCGTCTACAAACAATGCTTGAAAGAAATTGCCGAAGCGATGGAGTTGAGCGTGACCTTTATGGCCAAGTTCGATCAATCGCGCGCCGGATCGAGCTGCCACATTCATTTCAGTTTGTGGCGAGACGGCCAGAACGCCTTTGCCGGAGATAAGCAGTTCGGCCCGGTGAAATGCACAGACGAATTTCGTTGGTTTCTGGGTGGATGGATGGCTCACGTCAACGATGTCATGCCGTTTTATGCGCCGACCGTGAATTCGTACAAACGTTATGTTGACGGTTCGTGGGCGCCGACGGCATGATGAGTAAGGAGTGCGGCGACTGGCTTGGAGTTACGACAACCGCACCGGAGGATTCCGCGTAGTCGGCAGCGGCAACAGTCTTCGCATCGAATGCCGCATTCCCGGAGCCGACGCGAATCCATATCTGGCCTTCGCCGCTTCGCTGGCTTCCGGCCTGGACGGAATCGCCAACCGGATCGAACCGCCCGAATGTTTCACCGGAGACATTTACGCCGCCAAGTCTTTGCCGAGAGCTGGTCCAAGCTACACTTTGGCCGAAGCGACCGACAAGTTCGAAGGCAGCGATTTCGCCAAACGCACTTTGAATGAGAGCGCCGACGTGGTTGAACATCAAGGATCAGGCACTCACTTCTTCCGCACCGAGCAGGCGGCATTTAATTCGGCGGTAACAGACTGGGAACGGCGGCGGTATTTTTGAACGTATTTAGTGTCGCGCTCGCTTCGGACGCTGAAGAACAACTGGGTGTTCGCAGAATTTTGTCCTTAAGGAGGTGACACATATGCTGAAGTCAGCCAATCCATTTACAGGTCAACAAATTGACAACTACAAAATTCTCTCTCTAATCAGTAACAGCGAAACCAGCGAAGTCTGGCTGGGGGAATGCACGCTGATTCAACGTCGGATTGTGGTGAAGTTACTGCCCAGGCGATTAGCCGCAAATATAGTGCGTGTGCGGCGTTTCGAGTTGGAAGCACGGGTGACTGCGACGCTCAATCATCCCAACATTATCAGCATCCTTGATTTCGGACGGGACAGTAATAACCTTTACATGGCAGTCGAATATATTGAAGGGAAAACGCTGCAACAACTTTTGAGAAATGGGCAGCTAAAGTTGGTGGAAGCGGTAAACATAATTCGACAAGTCGCATCCGCGCTGGCCGCAACTCATTCAGCATGCATCGTGCACCGGAACCTTAGACCTGAAAACATCATGGTAAGGAAAGATGGAAAGGTAAAAGTGCTGGATTACGGTCTAGCCAAACTTCTTCGCCCGAGTGCCCCGGCGAATCCGCCATCAGCATTCGTCGCTAAAATCCATCCGTATCTGAAAGAGGCAGGCATAAGCAGTGACTCAGTCAGTTATCTATCGCCAGAGCAAATATGTGGACTAGAGGTAGACACACGTAACGATCTGTTTTGCCTGGGTGCTGTGTTTTACGAATTACTTTCAGGTGTCAGACCATTCTCTGGGGCAAACGCCACAGAGGTAATGGAAGCAATTCTGAGCTGCGATCCTACTCCGCTGGCACAATACAGACAGGAAGACACTCTGCACCTTGAGCAAATCCTTAGCCGTGCTTTACAAAAAGACCGTGAAGCGCGGTATCAAACCGCAAATGAATTTTTGCAAGACCTCGACGATTTCAAACTGGAACTTGAAAAATAGTCACAATGCCCAAACAGCATTTGAACCCAGAAACGCTTTTCCCCAGTTTGCCCATTGGCTTTTCGCAAGCTGTTGCCACGACAAGCGGCAAAACTGTTTACCTCTCTGGCCAAACCGCCTGGGATGCGAACAAGCAAATCGTCGGCGGCAATGATTTGGGCGAGCAAACCCGGCAAGCGTTACGCAATGTGCGACTCGGAGTTGAAGCCGCCGGAGGCACACTGGCCGATGTCGTTTCGTTACGGATTTACATCGTTAATCCCAAGCCAGACGACACTGGCCCGGTCGGTGAAGCCTTGCGCGAATTCTTCTCAGCCGACAAACCTCCGGCCAGCACCTGGCTAGGAGTTGCATCACTTGCCGTATCGGATTTTCTGATAGAAATTGAAGCTATCGCAGTAATTGACTGAAGCAGTAATTAAACCAAAGGAAAGGCATTTTTTATTCAATGAGATTAAAAGACAAAGTTGCACTTATTACCGGAGCTTCCAGCGGCATTGGCCGTGAAGCCGCTCTGTTGTTCGCCAGCGAAGGCGCGGCGGTTATTTGCGTAGACGTCAACGACGCCGAGGGCGAACAAACCGTCAAACTGATTCAAGCGGCACGCGGCAACGCGGCTTATGTTCACGCTGATGTTTCAAAAGCCGCCGATTGCGAACAGATGGTCGCGTTTGCCGAAAGCGAATTCGGCAAGCTCAACATACTGTTCAACAACGCTGGCATCATGCATCACAACGATGACAACGCCGTCACTACTGAAGAAGCGATTTGGGATTTGACTATGGCCATCAACGCCAAGGGAGTTTTCTTCGGTTGCAAGTACGGCATCCCGGCGCTTAAACGTGCGGGCGGCGGTTCGATCATCAACACGGCTTCGTTTGTGGCGGTGCTGGGAGCGGCGACTCCACAGATTGCTTACACCGCCAGCAAAGGCGCTGTGTTGGCAATGTCGCGTGAACTGGCCATCATCCACGCCCGCGAAAACATTCGAGTCAATTCGCTTTGTCCGGGGCCATTGCGGACTGAATTGTTGATGAGTTATCTGAACACAGACGAAAAGAAACAGCGCCGTCTGGTTCATATTCCGATGGGACGTTTTGGCGAAGCGAAAGAAATTGCCCAGGCCGCGTTATTCCTGGCTTCGGATGAATCGTCGTATATCACAGGCACCGACTTTTTGGTGGACGGTGGAATCACGGCGGCTTACGTCACGCCTGAATAACCCGTTTAAGTTGCTGGTCAAGCAATAGGACAAGCGGAAATAACGGAATCCCTGAGCAGTTACGTTATTTCCGCCATTACTTTTTCTGCTGCCACATCGGACTCATCTATTTCGCGGCGATTCCCTGAATCTCGAAATGCGCTCCGCGCAACAGAGGCCCTGAGCCGATGAAGGCGCGGGCAGGGAAGTCTTTCTTGAAGTAAGTTTTGTACGTCGCATTGAATTTGTCGTAGAGCGTCAAATCCGGGCAGTAAATAGTCACCGTCACCAGATTATCCGCAGTCATCCCGGCGGCGGTCAGCACGTCTTTGAAACCATCCAGCAAAAACTTGATCTCTTGATCTACGTCCGCCGGAATCTGACTAGTCTTCGGATCGGTTCCCAGCCGTCCGGCCAGATACAGAGTGTTGCCGACCATCACTCCATCGCTGAACGGAAGCGCAGGGTTTTTAGTCGGCAAGTTGATGATGCGTTTGGACGATTTCTGTCCGTAACTGACGGCGGAGTTGATTGCGAATCCAGCCAGCAAGCCCAGAACCAAGCCAGCCACCAAACCAAAAGATAACGAGCGATTGTTTTTCATAAGTGTTCCTCCATTAGGTGTTGAGAAAAATCTTCAAGCTATATTCAGCCGCAGAAATTCTTGCCCGCGTGCCGAACGGAAATTCATACCGAGTCTTTGCGCCGTCAATGTACATCTCGCCTGCGGCCATTTTCGAAGCGATGGTGATTTCATCGTCAGCTTCAATAAAGCCACGCGTCAGTGCGTAGCTGCGTTTCGGTTCGCGATAAAGCTCTCGAACCAAGTATTGAATTCGTTTGGAACCGAGCGGCATTTTCTTTCCGCCTGCGGAACCGATTCCGGCGGTTGAACCTGCGGCGGTCGAAATCCAGATGCCGGAGCTTCGATGTTCTTCTTCGCGGCGACCGACTTTGATCAGATACCGCGTCGTCGAAGCCGGGCAGTCGTGAGCGATCAACACATCGTTCAGCGCCAGTTCCGGCAAAGGCTTTTCATCCAGCGCGATTTGCAGACGGCTGAGTTCCTTCGGTTTCCATTTGCCGGACAAAATCGCGTCCAGCCGTGCTTCGAAGTTCTTTCGATTGACGGAGCAGAAATGGCCTACGCTGTCGCCCGGCGCGGAATTGACGCCGAACATTAAGCCTCCGCGAATGTAATGCGAAGCGCCGAGCGCCGTGCCGTCGCCTCCGATGGTGATCACCAGATCGCTGATCGCCAGTTGGCCTTTCAATCGAGCGTCCATTCCGGCCAGCGAACTTTCCGCAAAGGTGATCTTGTGCCGCCGCAAAGCACGCCTGACTTCTTCGACCGTGCGGTTGTGTTCGGCATTGGCAGCCAGCAGTCGTTTGGCCGTCGCGTCGCCCTCTTTCGCCAGCGAAGCCGCCCGCCCGCCCTGCGCCAGCGCGGTTTGTTTGACGATAACCGTGCAAAGGTTGATTTTCATAAGCACATGCCAGAAAAGCGATGTTACTGCGGAAGAAAGAACTCTGCCAGAAAAGTAAAATCGGCGTCCTGCCGGGACGCTTGAGTTCCCGCCAGCACAAATTCAGCGTGTCGGAATTTAGAAACTAACATCAGTTCTCAGTTAGCAGCAACAAGCAATCGCATTTGCCTTAACGAAGTTCGATAATCTCTTTCGAATGTTCTGGCTTGGTCGCCGTGGTACTCCCGCTGCGCTTTGACCATTGCCTGCTTCACTTTTTCCAAATTCAGTTTGCCGTCCACTGGAACATAAATGCTTTCATCGCCCATCTCCGAAAATGTTTGTCTAATATGTCCAGATAGCCGGTTTTCTTCAGACGTTGATTTCCAGAATCTGAAGGCAACTGATAGCCAGCAAACGATAAGGAGCTTCCAAACCGTCAAAAGTATCCGCGCATTTTCCCGCTCGTCTGCCCCTCCAGTGCTTAGCATGATGTTGGCGGCCTTCACCCTGCTCAACTCGTCCACCCCTGTAGCCGCTGAAACTTCTGTATCAGGGATTGTTGCGGGCTTGGCAGACGGGCTGGCAGACAACACGACAGCAGTATTCGGAGTGGGCGAAGCCGACGTTGATTCACGAGAAAATACTCCAACCTGGTTTAGCGCCAGGATCAACCCGGTTGAGGCCGTCATGATCCCAGCCACTGCCGTCAGGATGCCGGGCAATGTTTGCCACCAGGATTGAGATTTGGGAGGTTCGCCAGACATGATCAATGCTCCTTTTTGAAGTTTAGCGACTACTGATAAACCACGAAGAAATCGTTGTCGAGAAAATCGTACTTTTCGACTTGTTTGAAGCCTGCGGCTTTCATCCACCCATCCAGGTCTTCCAGTTTGTAAACCATCTTTTCGTGGCCAGCGGGCCAGGTTTTGGTGAAGTCAATCAGGGCGATGCGGCCTCTGGGCTTCAGATATTTCTTCAAGCCTTTCAAGTATGTCGGCTGGTTGGCGATGTGGTGGAGTGTGTCAATGATGACGATCAGGTCTACTTTTTCGGGCAGCTTCGGATCGTCTTCGGCTCCCATAATGGTTTTGATGTTGGTCAGCTTTTGTTCGGTGGCGGTTTTCTCGACATGTTTGAGAAGTTCGGAGTCAATGTCCACGGCGTACACGACGCCTTTTGAACCTGCCTGTTTGGCCAACGGGCGAGTGAACAGCCCGGAGCCGGAACCGATGTCGGCTACGCGCTGACCGGGTTTTATCTTCAGGGTTTCGATAACTTTGGCGACTTGCAGATCAGTTTGGCGGCGTTCTGATTCCAGCAGCTTGATGTATTCATCCGCCGAACGCGCTCCGCGAGACTGGCCTTGAGGTTGTTGGGCGAAAGCAGTTGCGCCGCAAAGCAAAAACAATGTCACGATGGTAAGTTTTTTGAAGTTCATAAAATCTCCAGATATGACTACGTTGATTGTTGTGCTGGCTCATCACTCAACCAGCCGAATGCGCGAGAAATGTAAAAGATGATGACTCCGACCAGGATTGTTAGCAGAGCCGCAAAAGTTGGCCAGAAATTGGTTTTCAACCCTTGAATGAAAACCGTGACTTCAACCAGCAAAAATAACGCTGGGGTGAACGGGTAACCCGGTGTACGGAAAATGTTTGGGCCATTGGTCTTTTGTCTTCTGGAAACGATCCAAACTCCGGCCACAGTCAGCGCAGCCATCAACGACAATGCCGAACCGATGTAAGTCAGCAGGTTGCCAAACTCTCCTGTCAGAACCAGCAGGATGGCGACGATGGATTGGGCCAGTATTGATGCGGTCGGAGCGCCGCCGCCTTTTCCAAGTCTGCGGAAAATTGACGGCCCAAGCCCGTCGCCTGCCATTGCGTAATAAACCCTTGGCCCGGCGGCGGTCATTGCGCTGACCGAACCAAGAATCGTCAGTGTGATGATAACGCTGACGATTACCCCACCGGTTTGGCCGAACAGGATTGTAGCCACCTGTTTGCCAATGGTGACATCGGGTTTCCAGGCGTCGGCAGGAATCGCGTATAGAAACAAAAGGTTCAATCCCAGATAAAGCAGCGTCACCGCCAAGGTGCCGCCAATCAGCGCGCGCGGCAAAGTGTGCCGAGGGTCTTTGACTTCACCTGCCAGATACGACGCAGCGTTCCATCCGCTGTATGCAAAGCTGACCTGAATCAGCGCCACCCACCACAAACCGGATGAAGATGAGCTTTGCGTCACTCCATGCCAGTTGCCGCGACCTGTCGCAAAGCCCGAAAAGACCAGCAACACAATTGCGCCGACAACCAAACTGGCGATGATGGTTTGGAGTCTGCCGCTGTGACGAATTCCGGTTGAATGGAAGATCGCCAGCGCGGCAATTAACAATATTGCCAGCAACGATCCTTGAGTGATGTTTGCTGCTCCTTGGAATGACGTACCGCCGGGCAGCGGAATGTGCCAGGGCAATGACAGCAAAGTGGTTTGAACATTCCAGTGAAAGACTTCTGCGGCGTAATTGGCTGCGCTGATTGCTGAAGCCGCTATCGCCGCTGAAAAGCCGACGAAGAAAGAAATCCAGCCGCTGACGAATCCCCACAGCTTGCCGTAAATGTGCGAAAGGTATTGGTATTCGCCGCCCGCGTCCGGCATTCGTGTCGCCAGTTCCGCGTAACAGAGCGCGCCTGACATGGCGATCAAACCGCCCAGCGCCCAAACTCCCAACGTAGCCAATCCGTTACCAGTCGCCGTTCTGACAAAAGCTGGGACTGTGAAAATTCCAGTGCCGACCATATTCGTTACTACAAAAGCCGCCGCCGCCCATACGCCAAGAGCGCGGCGTAAACCGTGCCCGGAAGTTTTCGACTCATCTTCAGTCGTCGTCTGGAGATTGGACATCCTGTGTTGCTCCTTAAGTTTGTAAGTGGTGGTGTCGCGGTCGCGGCACTATACAACGAGTGTTTTGCTCGCCGCTACTTTGGGGGCGGCGTCGTATCCAAATCATAAGACTTGTGCTGTAATTCACTGCATGTTGCGCGAACTGCCAGTTTGCGTCATCAAGACATACCTTTCGCGCAGCAACTATGGTTTCGGTGAATAGCCATTTCGCCCAGACGCAAACTGGACAGTTATCGCAACTCTAATCCCTTTATGGAGGTCTTCAATTCGTGGAAAACAAATTGGCGGTAACCGGTTGGATGAAGCGAGTGTTTTTCATCCTGCTGGCGGTTCTGGCCTTGGTTGGGCTGGGGAGTTGGGGAAGTAACGCTCAGCGTCAGCAGGCGAACAAGCTGAATCCGCTTCAGGTTCGACTGGGCGAGCGGCTGTTCCGCGAAGAGCGATTCACCACAGCCAAAGGCGATCNAAACTAACTCAGGCTCTCGTCGCGCTTCGATCAAATGAAAAGCTAGATGATCCCAAAAAAAAGGCTCTCTCTCTGGCAGTTCAGCCCAATGTGTGAAGGAGGGAAAAGGCGAAGGAGTAAGTGGAGCGTGGGCCTCGAGTAGTTGATTATGCAGATTGGTAAGGCGGTCGTGCTGTTCTTGCATCAGGTATTGGCGGAATACGTCGTGCAATCGAATGTATCGCGCTTTGGCGTCGAAGGTGTGAAGCAGCGAGAGCCGGTTCAGCCGCGCGCACAACGCTTCGGTATCGAATTCCGCATCGAATCCGTCAGCCGCGCCCGTGCTGCCCCAGTACTTTTCCAGCGTGGGCAGCGGAATGTTCACGTCTTCGGGAAAGACGGCCAGTTCGTCGTACCGTGCGCGTTCGGTGGGGCGGAGTAGTTCCAGACTGACCCCCAGCGTTTTGGCTACGGCTTGGTTGCGGGCCTCGGCGTTGTGCGCATCGAAGAATGTCAGCCCGCGTTTATCGAGCGCGCGGTTGACATAATCAATTGCATCGGCGAGCGGCTGGTTGGTGTTGATGACGCGGTCTTGCAGAGCGCCACCCACCAAACCCAAAAGCAACGGCCATTCGCCTAAACGCGCGGCCAGCTTTTGCAGAGACTCTCCCACTCTCTGACGATTGGGGTACTGCAACGCCACATCCGGCAATCCGGCGAGCAAGGTTCGGACGGCTTCGGCGGATTGCATCGCGTCCACTTTGACTGGCTGAGCTTGTGGCGGCAGCGTGTCCAAATTGCGGGTGGTGATCAGACGTGCGCAGCGCCGTCCGCCTTGCAAAAACGGACGCAGGTGGTCGCGATTCCACACGTCGTCAATCACCAGCAGGATGTCTCGGTCGGCCAGCAGTTCGGTGAAGCGCGTGATGGCGGCTTCCAGGTTACTGAAGCCCGGACGTTCGCCGCTGATGGTTTGGATCAAATCTTCTACGCGGCCAGTCAGATCGCCGGGCGTTTCTCCCAGCGTCATCCACAGAATTCCGTCGTCAAACGCATCTTGAACCTGTTCGTTGTGGCAGAGCGATTTGGCGATGGTGGTTTTGCCGTAACCGCCCGCTCCACGTAATGCAGCGGTGATGGCGACAGGCTCTTCGCGGGTGCGGTCGAGCAACAGCGCCATCAGTTGATCGAATTCATAGGAACGGTGGACGTGGTTGGCGGGCAGGTCTTCGACCATAAACGGCACGCGCCGCACGTCAGGCGTTTTTCTTCAGGTCGTTCAGGAACTTCGGCTATCTGGGGCTGAGGTCGCCCTCTGCCAGCAAACCCAAATCATAAAACGCCGAATCCCGCATCCACGAGGCATGTTCTTGTAATCAATTTCGGCTGAGCCTTTGATCGGATACACGCAAACGCCTTTGTTGTCGGGCGTAGCGCCATTCGTCACGCACGATTTGGATTTCAAGGCGTTTGGCGTCACCACCAGCAACAGAAAGCTGACTTTGTCCAAGTTTCCAGATTGTTGCCACCGCAGCCCGCCTTCCATACCTGTGCGATCCTGCCAGAGCGGAATGTTCTGCCGTTCCAATTGTTGGCGAAGCCGATGGGCAAACTCGCTGCCATCGCTGCGGGCGTAGGAGATGAACACGCCAGAGCGTTTCTGGTTAGAGCTGAGTTGATGGCGAGAGGAATATGCCATTTTGCGCTGCCGTTTAACGAGGTTCGACAATCTCTTCGAATGTTCTGGCTTGGTCGCCGTGGTAATCACGCTGCGCTTTGACCATTGCCTGCTTCACCTTTTCCAAATTCAGTTTGCCGTCCACTGGAACATAAAGGCTTTCATCGCCCATCTCTGAAAAATGTTTGTCTATCATGTCCAGATAGCCGGTTTTCTTCAGGCGCTGATTCCCCATAATCTGAATGCAACTGACAGCCAGCAAGTAATAGGGGCTTCCGGGCCGTCGAAGTATCCGCGTACCTTTTCCCGCTCGTCTGCCTCTCCGGTGCTTAACAGGATGTTGGCGGCTTTCAATCTCTGCTCTAACTCATCCACTCCTGTAGCCGCTGAAACTTCTGTATCAGGGCTTGTTGCGGGCTTGGCAGACGGGCTGGCAGACAACACGACAGCAGTATTCGGAGTGGGCGAAGCCGAAGTTGATTCACGAGAAAATACTCCAACCTGGTTTAGCGCCAGGATCAACCCGGTTGAGGCCGTCATGATCCCAGCCACTGCTGTCAGGATGCCGGGCAAGGTCTGCCACCAGGACTGAGATTTGGGAGGTTCACCAGACATGATCAATTCTCCTTTTAGAAGTTCAACGGTTACTGATAAACCACGAAGAAATCGTTGTCGAGGAAATCATACTTTTCGATTTGTTTGAAGCCTGCGGCTTTCATCCATCCGGCCAGGTCTTCCACTTTGTAAATCATCTTTTCGTGACCGGCAGGCCAGGTCTTACTGAAATCAATCAACGCAATGCGGCCTTTGGGCTTCAGGTATTTCTTCAAACCCTTCAGGTAAGTTGGCTGGTTGGCGATGTGATGAAGCGTGTCAATTATGACGATCAGGTCAACTTTTTCGGGCAGCTTCGGATCGTCTTCGGCGCCAAGAATGGGTTTGATGTTGGTCAGCTTTTGTTCCGCGGCGGTCTTTTCGACGTACTTCAGCAGTTCAGGGTCAATGTCCACTGCATAAACTACGCCTTTTGCGCCGGCCTGTTTGGCCAGTGGGCGAGTGAACAGCCCAGAGCCGGAGCCTATGTCGGCGACACGCTGACCGGGTTTGATCTTCAGGGTTTCGACGACTTTGGCGACTTGCAGGTCAGTCTGGCGACGTTCGGACTCCAGCAACTTGATGTATTCGTCAGGCGAACGCGCGCCGCGTGATTGGCCCTGGGGTTGTTGGGCGAAAGCAGCTGCGCTGCAAAGCAGAAGCAATGTCACGATGGTAAGTTTTTTGAAGTTCATAAAATCCTCAGATATGACTACGTTGATTGTTGTGCTGGCTCATCACTCAACCAGCCGAATGCGCGAGAAATGTAAAAGATGATGATTCCGACCAGGATTGTTAGCAGAGCCGCGAAGGTCGGCCAGAAATTGGTTTTCAACCCTTGAATGAAAACCGTGACTTCAACCAGCAAAAATAACGCCGGTGTGAACGGATAACCCGGCGTGCGGAAAATGTTTGGGCCGTTGGTCTTTTGCCTGCGGGAAACTATCCAGACTCCGGTGACAGTCAATGCAGCCATTAACGACAAGGCCGAACCGATGTAAGTCAGCAGGTTGCCGAATTCTCCGGTCAGAACCAGCAGGATGGCGACGATGGATTGAGCCAGGATTGATGCTGTCGGAGCGCCGCCGCCTTTTCCAAGTCTGCGGAAAATTGACGGCCCAAGCCCGTCGCCTGCCATTGCGTAATAAACTCTTGGCCCGGCGGCGGTCATTGCGCTGACCGAACCAAGAATCGTCAGTGTGATGATAACGCTGACGATTACCCCTCCGGTTTGGCCGAACAGGATCGTAGCCGCCTGTTTGCCAATGGTGACATCGGGTTTCCAGGCGTCGGCAGGAATCGCGTATAGAAACAAAAGGTTCAATCCCAGATAAAGCAGCGTCACCGCCAAGTGCCGCCAATCAGCGCGCGCGGCAATGTGTGGCGAGGGTCTTTGACTTCGCCAGCCAGATACGACGCCGCGTTCCATCCGCTGTATGCAAAGCTGACCTGAATCAGCGCCACCCACCACAAACTGGATGAAGATGAGCTTTGCGTCACTCCATGCCAGTTGCCGCGACCTGTCGCAAAGCCCGAAAAGACCAGCAACACAATTGCGCCGACAACCAAACTGGCGATGATGGTTTGCAACCTGCCGCTGTGACGAATGCCGGTTGAATGGAAGACAGCCAGCGCGGCAATTAACAATATTGCCAGCAACGATCCTTGAGTGATGTTTACTGCTCCTTGGAATGACGTACCGCCGGGCAGTGGAATGTGCCAGGGCAATGACAGCAAAGTGGTTTGAACATTCCAGTGAAGCACTTCTGAGGCGTAATTCGCTGCGCTGATTGCTGAAGCGGCTATGGCCGCAGAAAAAGCCAACGAAGAAAGAAATCCAGCCGCTGACGAATCCCCACAGCTTGCCGTAAATGTGCGAAAGGTATTGGTATTCGCCGCCCGCGTCCGGCATGCGTGTCGCCAGTTCCGCGTAACAAAGCGCGCCTGACATCGCAATCAAACCGCCCAGCGCCCAAACTCCCAACGTAGCCAGACCGCTTCCTGTCGCTGTTCGCACAAAAGCCGGAACTGTGAAGATTCCGGTGCCGACCATGTTCGTTACTACAAAAGCCGCCGCTGCCCATACGCCCAGGGCGCGGCGTAAACCGTGCCCGTCAGTCTTCGGCTCATCTTCAGTCGTCGTCCGGAGGTTGGACATCCTGTGTTGCTCCTCTTAAAAGTCCGTAGTGCCGCCCTTAGGCGGAATGGGTCTGGCCGCCGAGGCCTTGCGCCTGAAGGCGGCGCTACGAACTAAGTTTTGATGTGTGATGTTGTCGCGGTCGTGGCACTATACAACGAGTGTTTTGCTCGCCGCTACTTTGGCAGGCGTCGTATCCAAATCAAATAACTTGTGCTGTAATTCGCGCCGCTTACCTGTTTGAGTTTCTTGATGGAGGTCTTCAATTCGTGGAAAAAAAGTTGGCAATAACCGGTTGGATGAAACGAGTGGTTTTCTTCCTTCTGGCGGTTCTGGCATTGGTTGGACTGGGTAGTTGGGAAAGTAACGCTCAGCTACAGCAACCCAACAACCTGAATTCGCTTCAGGTTCGACTGGGCGAACGGCTGTTCCGTGAAGACCGATTCACGACGGCGAAAGGCGATCTGACCACGAGTTGCGCCGTCTGCCATCTGACCGATCAAGACCCGCAAGGCCATCGCGCCTTCACTGATTTTTTCAACCGCAGTTGGGTTCCGTTTCGACCGGAAGACCCGCGCCGGACGGAGATTCGCAATTCGCCGACTTTGCTGGATGTAGCCTTGATGCCGCGTTTGCACCTGGACGGCGAATTCAAATCGCTGGAAGAACTGGTCGCCGGAACCTTCAGCGGGCGTCCGATGGGCTGGTTGCCGGGCGAAGAAGAACAAGCCTTCAATCAGGTTCAGTCTGTGTTGCTGGCCGACAAAGCGACTGAAGCTTCGGCTTCGTACCGAGAACAATTCAAAGCCGCGTTCGACGTTGAACTGGAAAAACTCAGCCGAGATCAAATCATCGCGTTTGTTTCAAAGGCTGTCGCTGATTTTATGCGAACGCTGAGGAGCAAGCAGGATTCGCCTTACGACCGGTTTGTGAAGCTGAACGGATTGGCGGCGGCTCCGGCTGAAGGCGAAAATTCAAAGGCGTTTGCCGCTCGGACGTTGGCGAAGCTGGCTGAACTGGAATCGAAGAAGGTTTTGAAACTCGGCAACGGTTTTGATCAAACGGCGCTGGCTGGCTTCAGGATTTTTCTGCGAACAGAAGGCTCGGCTTCGGTTGGAAACTGCGTCGCTTGTCACGCTCCGCCGCTGTTCACCGATAATTCGTTTCACAATTTGGGAGTCAGTCAGGTGGAGTTTGACCGATTGAACGGAGCAGGGAAGTTTGCTCAGTTTGAAATTCCAGACGCCGCCAACGCCAAACGACCATCGCCGAAGTTCCGCGAAATGGTTGAAAAAGGGCGGCTGGGCGTAGCCGATCTGGGTCATTGGAACTTTGTGGATTTGAAAACTTCGCCGCTGCGCCGGTCGGGCGAAAGCGACGATCAATTGTTGCGGCGGATGATCGGCGCGTTCAAAACGCCTACGTTGAGGCATTTGGCTTACACGGAGCCGTACTTTCACTCCGGCGATTACTCTTCGCTGGAAGATGTGCTGAGAGAAATTATTCGTTTGAGCGAGATGGCTCGCGCAGGGCAATTGCGCGAGCCGGATGAAGAATTGTTGAAAGTCAGATTGAAAGAAACGGACGTTGCTCCGTTGATGGCGTTTCTGGCTGCGCTGAATGAATCGCCGATGAAGTGACGGGCGGACGGGAACGTCCGCAGACCAGATTGCGGACGGGAACGTCCGCGCTCCGGCTGCTTGCCTTGGCTATTCGCCAATCAGTTTGTGATGCCTGCCCATCCAGTAAGGCAGCAAAAAGTACGCGCCGTCGTCTTCGCTGCGCCCGCCGTTGCCGCCGTCAATTCGGTAAGGATTGCCGTTCCATTTCGTCATCGGCAGTTCGTCGTAAGGCAACACGATCAAAGATTGCGGTCGTTTGAAACGATCAGCCAGAAAATCCATAGGCACATCCAGCCGGTGAGAATTCGTCACCGTCCATTCAATTTGATCCATAGGAATTTCGCGCAGCGTGCGAATGGAATCTTCGCGGTCGAATTCCTTCTCGCCCGAACAAGCAGCGTAAATGAAGTTCCAGAGCGGATTGCGTTCAGGCCGTTCGACCTGCCACGCGCGCTCAAGGCTTTCCAGATAAACCTGGCGGAGCTTCGCGTCTTTCTCGTAAATCAGCAGCGGGTAATAAGACAGAAAAGCCAGTTCGTCGTCCGAATGATTGACGCGACCGGGATAGTTGATCTTCTGGTTTCGAGTCAGCAGATGATAGCGATGTTTTGAAATCAGTTCATCGTAAGCCTGCTGGTAACGTGGATTGCCTGTGATGTGATGAGCCGTTCGCAGGTGAGCCAGAATGTGTAGCGCGCGTAATCCCAGTTCGTCCGGGTCTTCCCAAATCGCGTCCGGCCCCCACCATCCCCATCGAGTTTTTTTGCCGTCAACGTCAATCAGTTGGTAGTTGTTGTTCAGAATGTGGTCGGTCATTCGAGTGACGACGCCACGAATCTTTTCGCGCTCGGCTTCGTCGGCGACCAGGTCGTAATACACAGCGTAGCCGAAATAATGGCCAACGATTTCATCCGAACTGGTGTCGCCTTTCCATCGCCATTTGCCGTCAGGCGTGTCGTGCCATTCGCCGTCTTTGGGCTGAATGTCTTCGCCGATTTTGATGATCGAACGCGCGTGAAAGCCTGAAATGCCAGTTATTGATTCCAATCTGAGCATGGCTTCAAGTCCGACTTTGGCGTTGGCGCGCGCGTCGGGGGCTTTGGTGACGGAGTAACGGAAAGCTTCGGCGGCGATGTACATCTGAGTCCACAATCCGTCGTTGTCCGAAGAAACCATCTGATTGCTGCTGAGGTCGCCTGGAACTTTCAAATGCGAATCCGAAGTCATTCCCCCAGCGAACGTGTCGCTTTTGAACTCGTTCGACAAAGGCTTTGGATTTGTCGGCCAGCGTCATTTCTTTGTATTCGATGCGGCTGAAGCCTTTGGCGTTTCGACCCAAATGATGTCGGCTTTGATTGGAGGTTCAAGGCCAATGCCTGTGACGTGATCATCCGGCAGCCAGCGTTTGCCTGCCAGGTAACCACGGACATCGTTCGACAGTGTGTTGAAGATAATGAAGCCTTTTTTGTTCCTATCAAAACAACTGAAGGCTGGTCGTCAACAAGTACCGTAATTTCTTCATTCCACGGAAGTTTGACGCCAAAAAGCGGATATGACCCGGTGGAACCATGCTGAATTTGTAGACCAAACCAACATCCAGAACCGGAAAGACGACTCCAGTTCGCCCTCGCTCAACTTGACCTTTTTTGTCATCCGCCTGAACTCTTCGGCGGAATGAAAGGTTCGAGTTCGTTGAGAGTACTTTGATTGCTCAATAGATTGGGCGCTGGTTGAAATCAAAAAAACGCACAGGCAGAGCAATGCTGCTGCCTGTGTGTGAAGTGATCTAAAAACTGTTTGTGTCATTCAGATTCTCCGAATTGGGTTTTGATACCTTGAATCGAAGGCCGAACGGACATGAACTGTCCAGCTCCATCGAATATCCTCGAAGACGTCTTTCTGGCCCGGGAAGGGCGCTTCTCATAGTCCAGACGCAAACTGGACAGTTTGCCATTACAGAATCGGCGTGAATTTGTTCAGTTGAATGACGGCGATGCCCGGTCTGCCTCCGCCAAATGCGGTTGGTCGGCCGCTTCTGAATCAGCGTGGCTTCGATGTAATAGGCGTTTTGCTGAAAGTTGATCCGGTTGCCGACGAAGACCGAAGCGCCTACGGTTTGATAATTCGCATTCGGAGCAAAGCTGTTGCTGTCCAGAGTCATGACCAGCGACGTTGCTCCGGTGTCAATGTTCACTTCGAACAACTGAAGAACGACCTGGGCGTTGGCACCGTCATCGCGGAGGCGGGATTTCATTCCCAGATACGCGCCGTTTTCAAACAGGCCGTCGGTGGCTACGACGTTGTAACGAACTGTAGCGGAGACGGTTTCCAGCGGAAGCCCAATGGCAAAAGCCGATTGATCGGTTCGCTGTGGCGGCAGGATTTCATGGAAAGAAATTGTCGAACCCTGCATCACCAGTTTGGCGGTGCTGGCGTCGTCAATCGTTCCGGCTGAACCGACGGTCGTCCAGGCTTTGAACCAGGAATCCACGTCCGCGCGAGCGCTTGTCGCCGTCGCCATTGTGGTTGTCACCAATAACGCGAAGCTGAGAATCAGGCTGATGGTTTTTGAATAGTTTTGCGATTTCATTGATATCTCCAAAAGTTTGTGATGGCTGATGATGACCCAACGGGAAGGCTGTCATCGTTTGTAAGAACTCGACGGGGCTGAGTTCCAGGAAAGGCTCGTTCACTTAGGTAAGCGAGATTTGGCGGCAAAAACCGTAAAGGAAATTTTTGTTTAATTGCCGGGAAGCGGAATTTCGAATGGGAAAGTCGGGTTGAACAGAAAAACTTTGTCCAGCTTGATCATTTCCAGTTTTGGTCCGGCAAGAAATGGATTCACGATGACTTCGCGGGTCATTTTCATCGTTGCTTCGATGTAATAAACGTTCTGGCTGAAGTCAAAATCAGTTTGATTGCCATCGGATGCGTATTGCACCTGATGGCAGTCGAAGAAGGGTATTGGTTGCTGGCGAAAGACAAGCGCGTGGTCCTTTTACTGGTCGTCAAATTCTTTTCGATCAGTTTCACCGTCAAGCTTGCATAATCGCCCGGATCCAGATACCTGACAGTCATACGGATCGCGTTTGAGTTTTGAGTAAACAAACCATCTACAGCCGTAACGTTGTAGCGGATTGTAACGGTGTCTTCATAATCGTAATCCGGCGGCGGCGCGGCCACCGGCCCTTGATACGCGGGCACATCCACCAACTCCGGATTGCTGCGTCCTGCAGAGTTACAGGCGAAGGTGGAGTTGCGGCACAGTTCAAAATGATGACAAGCATCAATTGCCACTGACGAAAGCATTTACGACTGACTTCAGTTGCGCTTCCAACTGATCCGATGGTTGTCCAGAGCGTCGGTTGGTTCCGCTGCCTGTGCGATAGACGAATTGGCGAGCATCGTAATCACCAGAATCAAAAGGCCGAGCATTGAGTTAAAAGTTGTTCGCTGGAATTTCATACTGCTACCTCCGGTTGAAATGTTTAAAATTGCGAACTGCATAGCTGATTACAGTCGCAGGCGTATCAGCATCTTCACTGGAGATAGCGTTAAAGGAAAACGAAAACTAAAACCGTAGAAATTAAATTCTCGAAGCTTTAAGTATGCAATCCGCCGTTCGGGCTGATCGTCTGGCCGATGACATAGCTGGATTCTTCGCTGGCCAGAAACAATGCGACGGCTGCGGTTCTTCGGGTTGGCCAATTCTTGCCAAGAGGAGTGTTGGCTGTCATCAAAGGCCGCAGATTATCTGGCAGGTTTTCCAGAATCGGAGTTTCAACCCATCCGGGAGCAATGCAGTTTACGCGAATTCCTTGAGCTGCGTATTCCTGAGCCACGCCTTTGGTGAACGACAAAATGCCGCCCTTGGCTGCGGTGTAATGAACCTCCGGGCGACCAGCGGCGGCACTGATGAAAGGTTGATAACTGCTCCGCCACGACGTTGAGCCAGCATTCGTTTAATGGCTTCGCGCGTGCCGTAAAGTGCCGCTCAGGTGAACGTGAACTACGCCATGCCATTGTTCGTCGGTCATCAGATGAACCGGCGTCAGTTGACCAGCATTACCCGCGTTGTTGACCATCACGTCAACCGGCCATTGACATCACGGCCTTAAATAGATTGCTGACAGATTCAGAGTTGCTGACATCGGTCGGAACAGCGAAGGCTTCAACACCTTTGGCCTGGACTTCGCGTAAAGTTTCTTCGCCTTTGGCTTCGTTGAGTTCGGCGATGACAATACGAGCGCCTTCTTCGGCAAAACGAATGGCCATGGCTCGTCGCAGTCTGGAGCCTGCGCCTGTAATAACGGCAACTTTACCTTTGAGCTTCATCGTGTGTTTTCTCCTGAATTCGAGGTTTGTAAAATTGATTATTGGATACTACCACACAGAATCAGTGAGTTTGGTTTAGTGGCTTTTGTTAAATTCATCTCCAGTGCTTGCAATTGATTAAGGCCGTGCGTAAGATGCGGCTCGCCTGAACGTTAGTATCCTCATAGGCTCTCACACGTATTCGAGCCATAGTTGATTGAGAAGCACCCCGTACTTCACTTCATACTGACGACAGCGGTGATTGAGTTTCATTGCACTGTTTTCCAAAGGCGATGAGACC
>JBGAPB010000049.1:0-23216 GCA_044221525.1 Blastocatellia bacterium
GAAGCCCTAAAAACTTTGACGGGCTCAAAGGACGCAGGGCGTTCCTGACTAAAACCAACAGCAGCAGCGCACACTTTGACTGTGTCATAAGGAGTAGTGCTGATAGTTGCTGACGTCATATTCAGTTCATTGTTAGCATTGGATTGGCCTGTGATTCTGACGATATTCGTAGAGGCGGCCAAACCTGCATTTGAACCGGTATATTTGAATGTGACACCGTTCATTACGAAAGTGTTTGCTGTCGGAGTGTCAACAGCAGTGACGATACCAGTCATGCTCAATACACCGCCGGTACCGGTCAACTGAGTGGAAAGAGTAACCCACATTCTGATAAGGCCATTGCTGTCAACGTATACTCTGATACGGCGACGTGAGTTGTTTACTTGATAAGCTTCTGACCTGTCGAGCGACGGGAAAATCGTGCCATCACCACCAGCCCAGATGCCGCCGCTGTCAATAAATGCCATGTCGACGCCAGCAGCGATTTTGAAAGTTGCGCCAGCAATAGTAATTGAACCCGGTTGGCCACAATCCGCTGGCTGATAAGCCGTCACCGGGCCAGTAATATCAACAGGGTGAAAATGATTGGCCAGGGCGGAAACTGAAAACGCCATGGACAGGGCAAGAGCGAACAGGAAACTGCTGAACGAAATTTTGTTTTTCATGATGAGATTCCTTTCCTTACTGAGAGATTGGGAGTGTGTAGGAAAAACTCTCGGAAGGCACCATTGACAGCCGCGACTTGGCCACACCTCAGGCTGCACTGCTGCCATTACCGACAGAACTTTCCTGTGAGTTACCTGACGAACGCATGTTCGAGGCAACTTGGAATTGGACTTTGTGCTACTTTTGCAAAGCGGCTTGCTCTGCAACTTGAATTGATTGAATTGGTCTGAGTGTTACAAGAAATCTGAAGAAATTTTTGAAGGCTTCAAAAATTGGTTTGGCTTTGCCGAGTAACAGGCTTTGTAGAATCAGGATTGATTGGAGATTGAGTTCATTAATGAACGAGCAAACTCAACCTGTTTTCGCAGTGGTGGAGAATTAAGGAAGTTTTGTTCAAAAAGAGCCAAGTCTTCCTTGCTCAATTTTTGGTGGAGATAATTGTCAATCAATTGCTCCTTGATTGACTGCATTTGGTCGAACAGTTGGTCGTCAGCGAAGAACTGCTCTTCAAGTTTCTGCTCTTGCTCAGCAGGCAAATTGCCCAGGAAATAGTTGATCATCTCGCGCTCCGATGCCAGTGCACGCGATTGTTCGCGCTGATTGTCGAGTTGGTAAGTGGGCAAGTTACAGTTCATCTGCTATTGACGAAAAGCGTCATTCCGTTTCGTTTAATTTTAAGGTTTGGGATGGGGAAGCTCCGATTATTTTCCGTTTCCGTGATGGTTGCAGCGGTTAATGCAATAGTAAAGTTGCTCACGAATACGGAGAGCACGAATTCTCAGGTTACCTGGGGGGATGCCTAATTGCAGCGATAATTCGTGTCGGTTGTTGATTCTTTGGCGGTGATCGCCTTCGTAATACTTCAGAATCAACGTTCGATCTTCCGGCGACAGTCTGTTCAGGCAAACATCAAGATAGTTCAGATTGATTTCCGTTTCCTGTGTATCGTCTGAATCAGTGGTATTCACTGTCGCAGGGCGATAAGGATTACTTCCAGAAGGCTGAGAGTCAAGTGAAATTATGTCTCTAGACGGAGAACGCCAAAATTCTTTTAGAACATTGTGAGCTACACCATAACAATATGATGCTGGGTCAGGAATATTAATTTCTTCGCCTGATTCGAGTTTGCGGGCGACGCGATCTAGCGTTTTGTCGGTAAGGTCTTCAGGAGATTGGCAGCCGCGATGCTCAAAGAATAATTGAAGTTTTTGACGCAGGCGCTCGTATTTTTCTCCTGCTTGTTGTTCGTCTTGATCCAGCCAATAGAGCAGTCGTAAAAATGCGACCTGAGTCAGTGCCCAATTCTTCTCCGATACATTGTCTTTTCCCATTACATCTCCCTTACAGGCTGCCGAGAAAACTTTTGTCAATGGTCACCCAACTACCATTCATCATTCCACACACCATTAATGCGTAAACGACCGAGAAAGTAGCTCAAAATTTCATCTGCATATTTTTGAGCAAACAATTTCAGTTAATTCTGCCCTCTGATTTTCCAATGACAGAGTTGGTATTCTTTGATTAGTAGTCTTATTTATCAGGTCAGATGTCAGCATTGGCAAAACACTTTATGGCACGAATTGGCTTTTGTTAGTAGTTCGCGGCATTGTCGCCAAAGTAGCCACGAAAGGACTCGGGTAAAACGCATAGCTGCGATGTAACTTCTTAAGCGTGAATACCCGACTTGTATTACTCACTCATTGATCCAAGGAACGTGCTGCTGAGTAGGCAAGGCTGATCAGGTTTTCAGCAGCGGCGCGGAGCGCAAGATAATCTATCAATCAAAATCTGTCCAGAGTATGCGTAAGAGTTCTCAAAAAAGGTAGGTAGAAATTATGGGCGAAGGTGTTACTGGCAAAAAATAGGGAGTTCGTCGTCAATGGCGAACTCCCTGGGTTTTCACTCAACCCAATCAGCGATAAACACATTTGTATCGCCTTGTTTGGCGTCATTGCGGTTGGAGCAAAAAACAAGTTTTTTTCCATCTGGCGAAAACATTGGAAATCCATCGAAGGTTTCATTTGTCGTAATGCGTTCCAGGCCAGAGCCATCAATATTGATTGTGTAGATGTCAAAATTTCGGCCACGCGGATCGTCAATGTTTGAAGCGAAGATGATTCGCTTGTTGTCTAAAAAGAAGAATGGCGCGAAGTTCGCTTTGCCATTGTTGGTCACTCGGCGTTTGTTCGAACCGTCGGGATTCATCACCCAGAGATCAAGCTTGGTTGGGCGAATCATGTTTTCATTTAGCAAAGCCAGGTAGTCGGCTTTTTCGGCGTCGGTTTGCGGATGAAAAGCGCGGTAAACAATCAGCTTGCCGTCATAGCTCCAGAAAGGGCCGCCATCGTAGCCAAGCTCATTGGTCAGTTTCTTCACGTTCTTGCCGTTTTTGTCCATCGTGTAAATGTCCAGGTCGCCATCGCGCAAACTGGTGAAGACGATCTTGCCATCAGGGCGAATAGTCGCTTCGGCGTCGTAACGAGCAGTCGTCGTCAATGGCTTTGGGTTCGATCCGTCAAGGTTGGCCTTGAAAATATCGAAGCCGGGATAAAGCGACCAGACATAACCTTTGGACATATCTGGCTTGGGCGGGCATTTCGCGTCGGCCTTAAAGGTTGAAGCGTAAACAATGGATTTTTTGTCCGGTGTGAAATACGAGCACGTCGTTTTGCCTTCACCGTTCGACAACATCTTTTTGTCGGAACCGTCTAGATTCATCGAAAAGATTTGGTCACAGCCGTCACCTTTTGCCGCGCTCTGAAAGATGAGCTTTTTGCCGTCGTGGGAAAAATAAGCCTCAGCGTTTTCACCACCAAAGGTAAGTTGTTTGATATTGGTCAGATGTTTTTCGCCTGGGAATTTCAAATCTTTGATGGCTGGGTTTTGCTGATTTATCGAGTTTGCTTTACCTGAAAGGAAAAAAAAGCCGCAGGCTGCGGCGCAAAAAATAAAAATCAAGCCAGTGATTGCTCGCATAATTTCTCCTGAAAGAAGTAAGTGGGACAATTTTCAAAATTGTCCCACTTCAGTTTTAGGCCAGTCTTCGACCTTAATCTTCGTCGTTATTGTCGTTGCGTCGGTTGCCGCCCCTCGGCTCTCTGCCGCCGCCTTCTTTACCGCCACCTTTATTTTCGGCCAACAAAGCTTTGCGACTCAGGCGAATCTTGTTGCCTTCGATGCCGATGCACTTGACCATCACTTGCTGTCCTTCTTCCAGTTCATCGCGCACATCGCGAACGCGATAATCCGCAATTTCGGAAACGTGGAGCAAACCGTCCAGTCCCGGCAGAATTTCGATGAATGCACCGAAATCAACAATGCGCGAAACCGTGCCCAGGTAAGTCTTGCCGATTTCGGCTTCAGCGGTCAGGTCGCGGATGATTTGCATGGCCATTTCTCCAGCTTCGCCGCTAGGAGTTGCGATTGAGATACGGCCAGAATCTTCGACATCAATCTTTGCTCCGGTACGCTCGACGATTGATTTAATCATCTTGCCTCCTGGGCCAATGACGTCGCGAATCTTGTCGGGGTTGATCTGCAAGGTCAGAATTCTGGGCGCGTACTTGCTTAGTTCTTTGCGAGGTTCGGCCAGCACTTCATCCATCTTGTCCAGAATGTACAAGCGGCCTTTCTTCGCCTGCTCCAGAGCATCAGCCAGAATTTGCGGATTCAATCCTGTGACTTTGATGTCCATCTGCAAGGCAGTGATCCCGTTGCGAGTGCCAGCGACTTTGAAATCCATATCGCCGTAATGGTCTTCAGCTCCGGCAATGTCAGTCAGGATGGCGAATTTCTTTTCTTCCATCACCAAGCCCATGGCCACACCTGCGACTGGAGCTTTAACTGGAACGCCTGCATCCATCATCGCCAGGCAGCCTCCGCAAACGGTCGCCATCGAAGACGATCCATTGGATTCGGTGATGTCCGATACCACTCGAATGACATATGGCCATTCGGTATCGTCCGGCATCATTGCTTCCAGCGCGCGATGAGCCAGTGCGCCATGACCGATTTCGCGGCGTCCAGGGCTGCCCGTGCGCCCGGTTTCGCCAACCGAAAAGGGCGGGAAATTGTAATTCAACATAAACCGTCGTTTGAGTTCGCCGGTTTCCAAGCTATCCAGATATTGCACGTCCTGAGAAGTTCCAAGCGTGACAGTCACCAGCGCCTGAGTTTCGCCTCTGGTGAAAAGCGCAGAGCCGTGTGTGCGAGGCAACAAGCCAGCTTCGATCGAGATCGGACGAATTTCTGAAAACTTGCGACCGTCAGGCCGACGGCGATTGTTAAGAATATCGTCGCGGAAAATTGCTTCCTTCAAATGATCGAACAGAACGCCCGCTTCGGCTCGCACAGTTGGTTCATCTTCTGGATAACCGCCAATGACTTTTTTCTTCAGGTCGTCAATTGCGCTGTAGCTTTCCAGTTTCGATTTGTTTTGAACATTGAGCGCCTCTCGCATTTCGCCGGTGTATTTTTCGGCGATTTCACGCAGCAGGTTTTCGTTGACTGCTTTGGGCTGGAAATCACGCTTTTTGATTCCCAGAGCTTCGAACATCGAGCGTTGCAACTGGCACAACTTTTTGATTTCACCGTGGGCGAACAGCAACGCTTCGAGCATTACTTCTTCGCTGACTTCTTTGGCTCCGGCTTCAACCATCACGATGGCTTCTTCGCTACCTGCGACGATCAGATTGAGCACGGAATTACGCTGTTGCTCGTAAGTAGGATTAACGACGTACTTGCCTTCGACCAGTCCAACGCGAACGCCAGCAATCGGATTGTGAAATGGAATGTCAGACAGGTAAAGCGCCGCTGATGCACCGGTAATTGACAACACATCTGGATCGTTTTCGTCATCAGCGGAAATCACCATCGAGATGATTTGAGTTTCGTGCTGATAGCCTTCAGGGAACAGCGGGCGGATAGGGCGATCTGTCAGTCTACATGTCAGAATCTCTTTTTCGGACGGGCGCCCTTCGCGTTTGAAGTATCCTCCGGGAATTCGCCCGGCAGCGTAGCCATATTCTCGATAATCAACGGTCAGCGGAAAGAAATCCGCGCCTTCTCTTGGTTTGCGAGCGGAAACGGCTGTGACCAGCACAACGGTTTCGCCTTGTTGAACCAACACGGCTCCGTCAGCCTGTTTTGCAATGCGGCCGGTTTCAATCGAAAACTCTCGACCGCCTAAATTGATGCCTTGTTTCAGAAACATCTGTATCTCTCCTCTAAACAACGACGGTGATCAGTCTTGATAAGCGATAGGATTGCCAGCCGCTCATCAATTGCCAGTCACCTCAAAAGACAAAACGCCGCAGGAACAAACTTCGGACACAACGTCGCAAAGTCACCTGCGGCTGATGATATGGAATAAAATTGAAATGTTTGACGGAATTGTCTGAGCAATCTGTCACTATGGGCGACCCCAGAATCGGGCAGCCAGTTGTGATGGTGGCGCTGAGGGCATCCGAAAGTTCATTACCAAGTTCGGATGAAATCATTCGTCTTCCATGCTTGCCTAAATTCTAATCAGCCATTTGGCATTTTGAAGGGCATTGGTAAAGGGCAAAGCAGGAAATACGTGCCGTCACGTTCGGCTGCACAGCAAAAACGGCGTCTCATACGGAGACGCCGTCGAAATATTCAAACTTTATTTTCTCAGTCCCAAACGACTGATCAATTCGTGATACCGATTGATGTCAATACGCTTCAAATAGTCCAACATGCTGCGCCGTTGACTGACAAGTTTCAGCAAGCCTCGGCGTGAGTGGTTGTCTTTTTTGTGGGTTTTGAAGTGATCGGTCAATTCATTGATGCGAGTCGTCAGTAACGCAACCTGTACTTCTGGCGAACCGGTATCAGAAACATGGGTTTTATACTGAGAGATGATGTCTAATTTAGCCTCTTTTGCTAAAGCCATTGGAAGTTCTTCTTTCCTCCGAGTTTGGTTTATTTGATCTTGTCGAAATTTGAGGCGTGAGGGTAGCAAAGCACTCGTTAAAGTTCAAGCCGCCCTTCCTACTTGTTTCAAATGCAGATTCGCCTGAGCAATCGAGATTCAGCTTGGTTTTCATTTGGACACTGTGTGATCTTCAGCAACACGATCTTGTTTATCATTTGCTCTCATTGTTTGTCTGACAGATACAGCTTATTTGATTGAGGATAGTGTAGGAAATTACTGGAAATTGAAAAAATATTCACCGCAATGCTAATTTTTGATTTATTGGCCGTCTTAATTGGGCGACAGCGGTAGAATCTTATGATGAGCTTTCCACTGTTCTAACAGTCATCGCGTACAAATGTTCAAATCTGTTTGACGCGCAATTCAATTACAGCCACATCAATAAATACGTCTTGCCGCAGCCTCAGCAACTGGTTGCGGCGTAAGTTGGGCAGGCGAAGATTTGACAGGTGATAGGTTCAGGTTTGCCAGGGGTGGCCGACTGAACTGGTTATCGAGTCAAACTCGCCAGCCCGTCTCGGCCAAATAATATGCTGAAGCTTGCTGCAACTTTTTCCTAAAGAAGCGGCGTAAGTTGGCTGGCGAAGGTTTGACGGATGGATGGTTCAGGTTGCCAGGGGTGGCCACTGAACCGTTCATCAGGTTAAGCTCGCCAGCCTTTTCTTTATTCAGCTATAGGTTAGTTTTTTATCCGGTTCTGAAGAAGTGATCTTGAGCGCCCTTAAAGAGTCATTTATTCAAATTCGTGAAGTGAGTATTTATAATTTGAATCGTAATGATGGTTTCAACCTTCTCAGCCTCGATATTTGAGGGTAAACTCCAAGCCATGGATGAACGAGACTTTTACACCGAACGACAAGAAACTAAGACGGCTACTTACTCTTGCCCGAAGTGCCGTCAGAGCTATGAATTTCAGATACGCTGGTTGAGGCGCACGAAAAAGCGTGAGTTACCGCGCGGCGCAAGCGAATTTGATCGAGCTAAGTTTGCCAAATCCAGCGACTATATGGTTCGTATTGACGATATGATCTTTTGCCCGAATCCACGCTGTCGCGCCAGATTCGAGATTCCGAATTCACAAACAGTAGTTTTCATCTAAACACGAAAAGGCCGTAATGACTTTCGACGTATTTCAAGACGGCTTGACCGACTCTGAACCGCCTGCCGGATTGTCGCCTTACCTGAGCGCACTCTGGTACGAGCGGCTAGGTGATTGGGATAAGGCTCATAAAATTATTCAGGACATTGAAACCGCCGAAGCATCGGCGATTCACGCATACTTGCATCGCAAGGAAGGCGACGAAAGCAACGCCCGTTATTGGTATGGTCAAGCTGGCAGGGTTTTCCCGGCAGGCAAAACGCTTGACGATGAGTGGAAGAGCCTGGTCAATGAATTATTGTGATCGGCTTCAAATCTGCTTGGCATGTTTGCCTGAAACTATCTCAAATCAAATCAACTACAAGTCATGAAGCAAATTCGATTGCTCAAACTTTCGAGCTTGGTAGCCGCGCTTTTGTATCTGGCACTGACCAGCTTTTTGCCCTTTAACTCGCGCGCAATTGGCAAGTCCGTAACGCAGCAACAGTACTGGGCTTTCGTTAAGCCCGAACGCTCGACGCCTCCTTTAGTCAAAAATCAAAGCTGGGTTCGGAACCCAGTAGATACTTTCGTGTTGGCCAAGCTTGAAGAGAAAGGGCTTCAGCCGTCGCCGCCCGCTGACAACACCACACTGCTTCGCCGTGTGACTTTTGACCTGACGGGTTTGCCGCCTTCGCCCGAAGAGATCAGGAATTTCCTTTCTGACAAATCTCCGGATGCTTATGAAAAAGTTGTTGACCGTTTGTTGGCTTCGCCGCGTTATGGCGAGCGATGGGCGCAGCATTGGCTGGATGTGGTTCGCTTCGGAGAAACCAATGGCTTTGAACTGGACGCTGACCGCGAACAAGCTTGGCGTTATAGGGATTACGTTGTCAATTCGCTGAATGGCGACAAGCCTTACGATCAATTTATAGTTGAACAAATTGCGGGTGATGAACTTGATCCTGACAGTTTTGAAATGCGAGTTGCGACAGGTTTTCTACGAGCTGGGCCTCAGCATGTCGTTTCTGGCAATTTGGACAAGGCAGAGCTTCGGCAAGAGTGGTTGACCGAAGTGATGTTTGGCGTAGGCAATGGAATTCTCGGTTTGACAGTCGGTTGCGCTCGCTGCCACGACCACAAGTTCGACCCGATTCCTCAGGCGGATTTTTATCGCCTGCAATCGTTCTTTGCTGCGTCTGACAATTACGATTACAGAAAACCGACCAAAGAGCAGGAAGATACTTTTCACTCCGCAACCAGAGAACACAAAGATAAGCTGAAGCCGATCCAGGATCAGATTGCCGCCATCGAAAAGCCTTACAAAGACAAACTGATTGCTGAAAAACGAGCGGCGCTGGAACCTGTATTCGCCAACGCCCTGAATAAAGAAGACAAGCTGCGAACCGACGAAGAAAAACGGTTGGCCAAAGACGCTCAGCGAATGTTGAGTGTTCAATGGGACGAATTGCTGGCTTCCATCAATGCTGAAGACAAAGCCAAGCGCGCTGCCTTGCGACAGCAAATGCACCGCATTAATCTTTTTGAGCCTGAACCTATTCCCAGAGCTTTATCCGTTTCAGATGTATTGAAGCCTGTGCCTGCGATGCACGTTCTGAAGAGCGGCGATTGGCGAAGACCCGGCGCGGAAGTTCATCCTGCTTTTTTGTCCGCGATTGAAGGCAAGGGAGTTGTGCCGGAAATTAAAGCTGTAGGTGATTCATCCGGTCGCCGTTTGGCGCTGGCTCGCTGGTTGACCAAAGCCGATCATCCGCTGACTGCGCGAGTGTTGGTCAATCGTTTGTGGCATCACCATTTTGGTCGAGGCATTGTGGCTACGCCGAATGATTTTGGCCGCAACGGTGAGCAACCGACTCATCCTGAGTTGCTGGATTGGCTGGCGACGGAGTTAGTGGAACCTGGTTCGCAGTTCACAGTTAGCGGTTCACAGCAACTAACCTCACACTGGTCATTGAAGCACATTCACCGATTGATAGTGACTTCTGCGACATACCGGCAGTCCTCAGAGACCGAGCAGAATCCGCAATCCGCAATCCGCAATCCACAATCAATAGATCCCGATAACAAATTGCTTTGGCGAATGAATCGGCAGCGACTGGATGCCGAAGCAATCCGCGATGCCATACTTGCTATCAATGGAACGCTAAACGATCAACGTGGCGGTCCGCCGATCCGAGTCCCGCTTGACCCGGAGGTTTACGACACTATCTTCACTGAATACGAGCCTGACAATCTTTGGCCAGTGCATCCTGACGCGCGGCAACATGTTCGGCGAAGTTTGTATCTGCTCCGCAAGCGCAATGTGCGGCTGCCTATGTTCGTAGCCTTCGATTCGCCGGATATGATGAGTTCCTGCGGAGCGCGCAGTGTCAGCGTTCACGCTCTGCAATCGCTGACGCTGATGAACAGCGAATTTATGCTGGATCAAAGCAAGGCGTTGGCTGCGCGTTTGTTCGCTGAAACCGCTGAAGTCAAAACCGGCAGGGAAGAGAGAATGATTGCCAGGCTTTTTGAACTTGCGCTTGGGCGTTTGCCTCAGTTGGCTGAAAAGCAAATGACGCGTGCTTTTCTGAAAGAGCAGGCTGAAATCATTCGCCAGAGAATTGTTCGCGGTGAAAAGGTCGTCGTGTTGAAAGATTTGCCGAAGTCAGTTGATGCAGTTTCAGCGGCGGCTTGGGTTGATTTGTGCCTTTCGACTTACAACCTGAATGAGTTTGTTTATCTGCGTTGAGGTTGGTAGGTGTTCAGAGAAAAAGAAAAGGCAGGTCATTGCGACCTGCCTTTTCTTTTTAAGCTTTTGGCTGAAGACGCCACAGCAATTTATTTGTTGTCAGGTTTCGGAACTCTCATATTGAAAGTGCCAGTCGTGGCTCCCGCGCCGACAAAGCCGAATCCGGCTTCTTTGACGGTGTAATCAGACGGAACCTGGAACAATGAAGCATCCGGTTCGCCGCGGCGAATGTTAATCAAGCGATAGTTGGTTTCACCTGAAGTTGGGTCAGTGCGCTTGCTCATAACCACCGTCTGTAACTCAGGTGAGTACCAGCTTTCCGTGACGATTTCGATTGGGCGTTCGTTGCCGATTGCTCCAGCTGGAATCGTAGTTGTGGTGCGTTTGCCTTCAGCCATGACTCCATCGAACGTCTGTTTGCCTAGCGATTCGGTGTTTGAGTTGAATTCAGCCATGCGAACTTTCTCAGGCATTAGGCTTCTTTCGCTGATCTGGTTGGCAGAATTATTGTCTTCGCCTTGTAAGGTGAAGTTAAAGGTCAAAACGCCTTGAACCTTTACTGGCTGGCCAGACAACTCAGTAGGTTTGAATTCCCATTGTCTGGCTGCTTCCAAAGCGGCTTCGCGCAGCAACGGGTGACCGCTTATAGCAGAGGCGCCAATCACTTTGCCTTCTTCGGAAACTGTAATTTGAACCTGAACCGCGCCTGATGCCTTGGCGGCTTTGGCGATTGGGGGATAGGCAGGGGCAGGGTTCTTTATGGCGCTACCTTGCAGAACTCCCCCAGAAACACTGATTTTCTTGGGAGCTTCGCCGGTTGAAACCGTCGCTTCTTTCATCTGTGGCGCTATTGAGCGGACACCACCCATTTTGCGGGCTGTGTGGGTTTGAGGTTCGAGTACGAACATCGTTCCAGCTACTGGATCATTGATCGTGATGGTCTTCGCTGCTTCGTTGCCGGAAAAAGAACCAACGGCATTGATGGTATTTTCGCGGCGTGTGCGGCCTTCGCTGTCGCGGACAATCGAACCTGAGTTTTTATGAACAATGCGATTGCCATCAGCCAGAGTCTTGACGCTTTCGTTCTCAGTTTCAGCCGAGAATGGAGCGCCTTTCACCAATTTACTGTCAAAGCCCATTTCCGATGAAACAAAGCTGTAAGTGAAATCCTGGCCATTGCCTCCACGCACGAAAGTGAAGTTCTGGCCGTCCAGGTTATGTGTTGTGCCGTCTTGGCTGCGGAAAGTGGCTGTTCCACCAGCGCCGGGTGCAACTACAAAATCGAACTTTCCATCGCCGCTTTGTGTGGTGACAACTTTAATTTCCTTGCCATCTTGAGTTCTGACGGTTTTGACCTCTTTGCCGTCCTGAGAGGTGATTACCTGTGCTTCGACATGTTGAGCCGAACCATCCTGGCTGGAAGTCGTCCTGACTTGGATTTTCTTTCCATCGGGAGTGACGAAAACGCCTCCGTCACCTTGAACGGTAAATTCCTGAGTCTGCCCGTCAGGAGTTTTCAGGATGACTTTGCGTTCAACCTGAGTTTCGGTTTTCGGTTTGTCCTGAGCCAGAACGCAGACCGAATTGGCGGCCAGCGCCAGCGAACAGGCGAAGCTGGCAAATGCTTTCTTGCGTTGTTTCATTATGTTTCTCCTTGGATTCGTAATCCCGCCTTCAGGCGGAATTTTTTAAGAGTTCATAGTCCAGTCTTCAAGGTGGAATGGTTGAGTTGACCAAACCTTCCGCCAAAATACGGAACTACCTGTGTTTTAACGAATAAATCTGATAGCGCGTGCAGAACCGTCTTCGGCCAGCAACAAGTCGGCTTTGATAGGCTCGTCGGCGCGTTCGATATTGACCGGCAGTCCGAACGAAGCCAGCGCCGTTCTGGGCATTTCAACTCTAATCAGTTGCCCGCTTTCCATTGGTTGCGAATCTACTCCGTGAGTCAGCGACAAAAAGTCCGTGGCGATTTCTTCACCGTAAATTGGAGTGAATTCGCCAAGGCTGGCATAAACCTGCGAGCCGTCATCTTCCAGTTTTTGTAGCTTGTTGACTTTCAACCGAGATTTGCCGCCTTTTATTGGCGGTTGTATTACAAGCGCTTGGCGCGCTGTATCTTGTTGCTTTACTAAGTTTTGTGGCGTGGGACTGGGATTGGTTGCCAAGACTTTGGGAGAAGGAGCTTGTTCCCAACTTGATGCAGCCAAAACTCCGATGACGACCAGCACAGCCGCCGCCGTCGCATAAGCCCACAACGGAAATGGATTTTGCCAGCTTTTTCTGACCAGCGATGCCAAGACTTTTGTTTTGGCGGGGGCGACCGTCAAAACTTTTTGTTGGCGGAAAGCGGCGAGCAGAAGTTCTTCGGTTTGAATTGAAGCTGAATGGCTTTCATTTGTTGCGGCCAACGCCTTCAGGCCGCCTGCAAGCGCTCGGAAATTTGCCAGACGAGCTGCACAACTCTGACAAGTTGCCGCGTGCGCCAAGCCTTTTTTACTCAAAGCCAATTCCGCTGACTCCGGTTGAGCCAACTCGTTTACGATTTGATCAAATTCCTGACAGTTCATAATTCGTCTCAAAAATGCTTTCAGAAAGGATGGGGGCGTTCTCGGCTTTACTTGAAGCTTCTGTCTGCGTAGCGTTCAGCGACTGTAACCGCTGAACCAGAATTGCACGCGCCCTGTGCAGCCGCGAACGAACAGTGCCAATTGCACAGTTCAAAATTTCGGCTGTTTCCTGGTAACTCAACTCGTGCAAGTCGCACAAAACAATGACTTCGCGGTAATGGGCGGGTAACGCAAGAACGGCTTGGCGGACAGACTCGACCGTTTCCCGTCGGGCCAAATCGCTTAGCGGGTCGTTGCTGACGATCAAGCTTTCGATCATCAGGCTGTCGTTTTCCGCCTCGGAGCTGGAAAGTGAAAGAAAAGACCGATCGCGTTCCAAGCGCCTCAGCACCTGATTGCGCGCAATGCCAAAAAGATAAGACTGAAAAGAACCACGTTCCTGGTCAAAGTTGCCGTTGCCACGCATTAAATGTAGAAACACTTCCTGAGTCACGTCTTCGGCAATGGTTTCCGACCCGCTCATTCTCAGCGCGAAACGATAAATGCCGCCTTGTCTGCGACGGTAAAGGGCCACAAAGGCAGTTTCGTCGCCAGTTCGCACCAATTTAAGTAGTTCTTCGTCGCTGAAGTTTGCGAGCATTACCGTCTTTATTCCTGTTATCGGTTCGATCCTGAGTTGGTCGCACGTAATTCAGATTTGACAGGCAGAAAGTTCCACAAAGATTCAGAAAAAGAAAGCCAGGGTCAATCGTCAACTCACCGTTGACGATTGACCCTGGCTTTCCAAAAGCATGGAGTACAGGCTTTAGCCTGCTGCTTTATTTCTGTTTTACTGCGCTGAAAGGAACCAACTTCTTCTTATCCTCATCCCACAGCTTCAGTGACATGGTTCTCAGGCTTTCCCAAAACCTGATTGTTGGCGCTTGTTGAAACATTGGGGTTTCAATATGGCATTGCTCCAATTTGTAGTTTGGAATCTTTGGGCTTAAGTGGTGAATGTGGTGGAAGCCAATGTTGCCCGAAAACCACTGAATGATTCGGGGCAGTTTATAGAAAGAGCTTCCCATTACGGCAGCCGTCACATAATCCCACTCTTCCTTGCTTCGCCAGTAAGTGTCTTCATATTGGTGCTGAACATAAAACAACCAAATGCCGGTCACGCCGGAGATAATTGTCACTGGCAGCCAGATCATCAAAAATGACTTCACGCCGATTGTCAGGCACAAGCTTGACCAAATCGTCAGCAGAACCAGGTCGGTCAGGTAAACATTTCGGGCTTCGCGCTTGCCTGAATACCAGCGGACAAAACGGTGGCTGATTACAAAAGTGAAGAACGTGCCAGCAAGTAGTAGCGTCAAAGGGTGGCGATAAGCGCGGTATTTCAGCTTACCCATTGAAGAAAGCGCCTGATACTCTTTGACGGTCAGAGTAGTGATGTCGCCGTCACCGCGCCGGCTTAGGTCGCCTGACGTCGCGTGGTGAATTGCGTGTTCGTGTCTCCACTGATAGTAGGGAATCATGGTCAGGAATCCACAAAATGTCCCAACCCAATCGTTGGCTTTTTGGGATTTGAAAAACGAACCATGGCCGCAATCGTGTTGCAGAATGAAGATGCGCATGATGAACCAGGCGGCAGGCCAGGCCAGCAGCAAGGTTACCCAGTATGGCCCCGACAAGCTGCGAATCATCAAATACCACAGAGTGATGTAGGGAATTACAGAATTGGCTATCTGCCAGATGCTGCGCCAATTTTCAGGCGTCTGATATTTTTTGATGGCGTCCTGCCAGCGCGGAGCTTCCGGCGTAGGCTTAATTACTTTCGAGTCAAAATGCATTTTGGTTTATCTCCGGGAAAATTTTGTGAGGAGCACGACCACTTAAAATACTCAAGAGAGTTAAGAGCAATGTGATGGTAAGTTGAGTTGATGGTGGCCACAATGCCAAATGGCGTCGTCAGGGAGTTTCGGGGCAGGTATTACGAAACTATTACATTTCAACGAGTTATTCGGACGACCCTCTTGACGATATTGAGGTCGGTCATTATTATTGCGCCTTCCTTGACGGCGTAACAGCAATCCTTTCAGGTCGTCAAGCGTTGTTTGCGATTCAATAATCAGGTTTGCGGCGGGTATAGCTCAGTTGGTTAGAGCGCAAGATTGTGGCTCTTGAGGCCGTGGGTTCGAGACCCACTACCCGCCCTCTTCACTTCTTAACAATACAAAAATCTGTTTCCTGCCAGTCATCTCTCGCAATTCATCTCAAGTTCAACGTAGTATCTGAGCTTTGGTCGTTGTGTCTGAAACAACACTTGAGACACGTATGATTATCATCTTGAAGCACATCACAAAGGAGCAATTGTGAGCGAAGAGAAATCAAAGAAAAAGAAAATCAATTATTCTGAAGCCTGGATCGAAGCCCGCGCGCTGGTCAAGGCGCATCGTGGCAGATTATTGCTCGGCGCATTATTGATGCTAATCAATAGACCAATGGGATTGGTGCTGCCTTATTCGACAAAGCTGCTCATTGATGATGTGTTGAAACACCGAAACTCCGGACTGCTGACCAAAATTGCACTGGCCGTTGGAGGCGCGACACTGCTTCAGGCTGTCACTTCGTTTTTGCTGTCGCAAATTCTGGGAGTTGCCGCTCAGCGTGCGATTACTGACATGCGCAAACGTGTTCAGTCCCAAGTCGAACGCCTGCCAATTCGTTACTTCGATTCGACCCAGACCGGCAAACTGATCTCTCGAATCATGAACGATGCAGATGGAATCAGGAATCTGGTCGGAACCGGTCTGGTTCAACTGGTCGGCAGCATCATTACTGCCGCAATTGCCCTGGTGGTTTTGTTTTACCTGAACTGGCGTCTAACCAGCGTGACGATTGTGGTGTTGGCTGCGTTCGGCGGAGGTCTGGCGTTTGCTTTTAACAAGCTGCGCCCGCTGTTCCGCGACCGTGGAGAGATTCAAAGCGAGATTACTGGCCGCCTGGGAGAGTCGCTGGGTGGCATCCGCATCGTCAAAGCTTACACCGCAGAAAAACGAGAAGAACTGGTTTTCGCGCGCGGAGCACACAAGTTGTTTCGCAACGTAGCCCAATCAATGACCGGCGTTTCAATGATTATGTCGTCTTCGGCTCTGGCCATCGGAGCCATTGGTGTGGTGATGATAACCGTTGGTGGCGGCGCAATGCTGCGCGGTGAAATGACGCTCGGCGAAATGATCATGTATGTTGCCTTTACGGGCATGATGGCGATGCCGGTCATTGAAATTTCGGCCATCGGAACCCAGATTACCGAAGCCTTTGCCGGACTTGACCGCATACGCGAAATCCTGAACATGAAAACCGAAGACGACGAAGATTCGCAGCGTGAAGCTCTGGCCAGTTTGCGCGGCGAAGTCGAATTCGATGACGTCAGCTTTGAATACAACGAAAACGCTCTGGTGCTGAAAAACGTCTCGTTCACTGCGCCTGCCGGTTCGACCACTGCGCTGGTCGGTTCCAGCGGCTCCGGCAAAAGCACGCTGATCAGCCTGGTGATGAATTTCAACCATCCTTTGTCAGGCCGGATCAAAGTGGACGGGCGCGAATTGACCAGCCTGAAGCTGCGAGATTACCGCCGTTACCTGGGCGTAGTTTTGCAGGACAATTTCCTGTTCGACGGCACAATTGCCGACAACATCAGCTTTTCAAAACCTCATGCGACTCGTGCTCAGATCGAAGAAGCTGCACGCATTGCACACTGCGAAGAGTTCATTAACGGGTTTGAAAAAGGCTTTGAAACAATCGTTGGCGAACGCGGCGTCAAACTTTCCGGCGGTCAGCGTCAGCGCATAGCCATTGCTCGCGCTTTGCTGGCCGATCCAAAAATCCTGATTCTGGACGAAGCGACTTCAAGTTTGGACAGCGAAAGCGAAGCGATGATTCAGGAAGGTTTGCGCACTTTGCGCCAAGGCCGTACGACTTTTGTCATCGCTCATCGCCTGTCAACCATTCGTAGCGCCGATCAGATTCTGGTTTTGGAAGCCGGAGAAATTGTCGAACGTGGATCGCACGACGAACTCATTGCACACGATGGCCGGTACAAACAACTTTACGACAAGCAGTATAAATTTGAACGCGACCAGTTTATCAACCCAGGTGAAGACTTCACGCCTGACCTGCCCAAAGTAGAAATCGAAAGAGCGGCGTCACAAAGACCGTCGCTGTAAAAATAAGGAGAAAACCCAATGCCCGAAACCACCCAAAGTTTTTCCAGTCACACTCGCTGGCACACGCCCTATCACTTTGTTCTTTTTCCCATTCTTTTCATCCATTTCGCCTGGTGCGCTTGGCGAATTACACAGGAACTGACTTTTGAACACGCCGAACAATTGCTGTTGTCTATCGGTTTTCTGTTGATGCTGTTCCTGGTGCGCGTCAATCCGTTAAAGGCCCAAGATCGTGTAATTCGGCTGGAAGAGCAGCTTCGTTATCAGCGACTGCTGTCAGCCGATTTGGCGGCCAGAGCCGGCGCATTGCCGGTTGGTTTCATTGTGGCGATGCGTTTTGCTTCTGACAATGAGTTACCGGAACTGGCTCAACGTGCTGTTGATGGAGCGTTCGCCAAGCCAAAAGATTTGAAAGAAGCCATCAAAAACTGGCGCGGCGATTACCATCGCGTATAGACTGTGAATATAGATTGTGTGGCGAATGCAGGCATTGGGGAAAAGCCCAAGCCTGACTAAATCAAGTTGATCAACAAAGGGGCTAGCTAAATGAATTCAGCAAATATGTTTGGGGCGGCTGTGACCTTGTTGTCCAGCGCCTTTGTCGGAGCGTTGTTCTCTCGTAAAACCGAGCCACCCAATGATCGGGTGCGGGAGTTGGAACGTGAACTCGAACTTGCAAAAGGCGAGTTGTATGTTCAGCACGAAGCCCTGGATTTGCTGAAAAGTCAGAACGAAAAATTCAACGAACAAATCAAAACGCGCGATGCCAAAATCGCTGAACTGGAAAACGCATTGGAATCGGCTGGGAATGAAAAGTTCGCAGCCGAATCCGGTTTGAACGCCTCAAATTCCCGCACCGAAGCCCTGAAATCAGAACTCGAATCTTTGCGCGCAAAGCTGGTGGCAGCCGAAGTCGAAGCCCAATCGTTGAGTTCAAAACTGACTGAAGCCGAGGCTGAAGTTAAAACACTCAACGAAAGACCTGCTCCGCCAAACCCCGCGATGGTTGCCGAAATCGAATCGCTCAGGAAAACCGTGCTCAGTCAAAACAGCGACGTCGCCAAATTGCTTGAGCGAGTTAAAGAGCTTGCGCCATTAAAGCTGCAAATTACCGACAGGGATTTGCGGCTGCGCGAGATGGAGGCAAAACTTGCCGAAGCCGAAAAAGCCAAAGAAGAAGCTCTAGCCAAAGTTGCTGGTTCAGTTGAAAGCAAAAACGACGAAATCGCCGGGCTGAAAGACAAAGTCGTTGAACTTGAACACGCCGCGACTGCTCACACGCAACGCATTTCCGAGCTTAGCGAATTGGCTGCGCATCATGATTTTATGCACGGTGAAAAAGATTCGCTGATTGCTGAACTTCAATCGCAAGTTGGTCAGGTTGAAACGGCTGAAACGGATCAGAGCTCTGTGCTGCGTGACAAGGACGCCGCGATTTCGCTTTTACAGCTTCGCATCAAGGAGCTTGAGCCGCTGACTGCTCAACTGGCTGAGCGCGATTTGAAACTGCGCCGACTGGAAGAAGAATTGGCAGAAAAACTGGAAACAAGTCAGCAGCTTGCGGTTGCTGAAACCGACGGCGAAAAAGATGAAGAGATTGCTCGATTGCAAACCCGCCTTTTGCAATTGGAAACAGAACTAAAGGAATCGGCGCCAACTAGTACCCCGCCAGCAGCAATTGCCGCCGAAGCGAAAGCGCAGGAATTGCAGGCCGAACAGGTTGAAGAGATTGGCCACAGAGACGAAGAGATTGCCCGGTTGCAAGCGCGAATTGCCGAATTGGAACCGCTGCACGCGCAGCTTTTCGCCCGCGACGCTCGTCTGATCGAACTGGAAGCGCGGTTGCAATCCGCCATCAGTGAAAAAGAATCGGAAACCAAACACTTCGAGTCGTTAGTCGCCGAGCTTGAACCGGCAGGCGCTCGCGCTGAAGCCGCCGAAGCTCGTTTGGCAAAGCTGGAAGAACAGCACCAAGCAACAGTCAACAATCTCGAAGTCGAAATCAGCGGCTTGCGCGTCAAGCTGGCTGGCTTGGAAGGTGCAAGCGCAATGCTGGAAGACTGCCTGGCAAAATTACGTGCAGTCGAAGCAAAGGCTGAAGACCGTTAGTGTCGTGACTGAAATGAAAAGGCCTTTTTTACCCGCTAAGTCACACAGAGAAAGCACGAAACAAAACAAGAAGGGGTTCNACAGGTTGAAGAAATTGGTCACAGAGACGAAGAGATCGCCCGGTTGCAAGTGCGAATTGCTGAATTGGAGCCGCTTCATGCACAGCTTTTCGCCCGCGACGCTCGTTTGATCGAATTGGAAGCTCGGTTGCAATCCGCCATTAATGATAAAGAAGCCGAAACCAAGCACTTCGAGTCGTTAATGGCCGAACTTGAACCGGCAGGCGCTCGTGCCGAAGCCGCCGAAGCTCGTTTAGCCAAGCTGGAAGAACAGCACAAAACAACAGTCAATAACCTGGAAGTCGAAATCAGCGGTCTGCGCGTCAAGCTGGCCGGCTTGGAAGGAGCAAGCGCCATGCTCGAAGATTGCTTGGCAAAATTACGTGCAGTCGAAGCAAAGGCTGAAGACCGTTAGTGTCGTGACTGAAATGAAAAGGCCTTTTTTATCCACTAAGTCACACAGAGAAAGCACGAAAGAAAACAAGAACGGGTTTGTCTTCCTTGTTCTGTTTTTGGTGTTATTTACTCAATCTGTGTTTGCCCAGCGGAGCGGCCAGTCAGCTAAGCCCGCCACTGCCGAACAGCATTACAAACTTGGACTGACAGCTTTACAGCGCAACAATCTGGCTCAGGCCATCGCTTCGTTGAAAGCAGCGATCAAGCTGCAACCGGATTTTGCTGAAGCCCATAACGCTCTTGGAACTGCGCTTGGCCAGCTTGGGCAGAGCGACGAAGCGATCAATTCATTCCGCGAAGCCGTTAGATTGCGCCCGGATTTTGCCGAAGCTCATGCCAATCTGGGTTTGGCTTTACAGCAAAAAGGACAGGTCGCCGAAGCCATCAACGAGTTTCGTTCGGCGATCGGTGCTCGGCCTGATTTTGCCGAAGCCCACAGCGCGTTGGGTTTTGCGTTTGGCCAGACTGGAGACATCGCCTCGGCCATTTCTGAATTTGAAGTGGCAATCAAACTTAAACCTGATTTTCAAGAAGCGTATTTCCGGCTGGGAGTGACTCGTTGGTTTGGCGGTCAGTATGCCGAAGCGATTCCTTCTTTACGCGAAGCCGCCAGGCTCAATCCAAAACACTTTGAATCGCGTTATTACCTGGGTGTTTGTCTGCAAAAGACCAGTGCGATTCCTGAAGCGATTGATGAGCTTCGCCAAGCCGTCAAAATCGCTCCAAAGATTGCTGATGGATTTAACGCGCTTGGTTTGGCGCTTTATGTGGATGAAGACACTGACAACGCCATCGCCGCTCTGCGCGAAGCCATTCGCTTGAAGCCGAATTTCATCGAAGCCCGTAATCAATTGGGCCTGACCTTCATTCAAAAACGCGACGCGGCTGCGGCTGTGGCCGAATTTGAAGCCGCGCTAAAACTCGACCCAAACAATTCCGTGACGCTCAACAATTTGGGTTTGGCTCTGATTCAAAAAGCGGATTACGCCGGAGCGATTGAAGTTTATCGCCGTTTGCTGGCCGCCAACGCGAACGAAGCCGAAGCCTGGTACAACCTGGGCGTGGCGTTGAAATACAAAGACGATTTTGACGGAGCGATTGACGCTTTGCGTCGCAGCATAGCTTTACAACCGTCGCTGCATGAATCGCATTACACGCTCGGCATCACATTGATGCAGCAAACCAAATTGGATGAAGCCATTGCCGCATTTCGAGGAGCCGTTGCCGCGAAGCCGGATTTTTCTCAAGCCTATTACACGCTGGGAACGGCGTTGCAGCAGAAAGGCGAGCTTGATGCGGCGATCGAAGCTTTCAGAACTGCGATCAAAATTGCGCCGCTGAGCCCTGAAACTCACAACACGCTGGGAAATGCTCTGCGGCAAAAGGGCGATATAACGGCGGCTCGCGTTGAGTTCGCCGAAGCTGCACGATTGAACAAGCTGAAATCAGACAATCAGGCCGCGACTTTTGACACCAACACAGGCATTCGAAAAATGAAACAAGGCAATCTGGCCGCGGCCATCAGTCTGTTTGAATCGGCCATCAAGAAAGACCCGAACTACGCTCCGGCGTTCTATCAGCTTGGCCTTGCTTTGAGAAAGAAGGGCGACAGAAAAGGCGCGGCGGCGGCTTTTGAGCGCGCGCAACAACTTGATCGAAGGCTGAAAACGCCAGACTAAACGCTGACAGAACTAGCAGGATTTTTCAGGATTTGGTTGACGCTCTACTATCTACTGACTACTGTCTACTTCAGACAACTCAAACTCCAACAAAAGGAAGATAAAACCATGATCGAAGTGAACGAATCACCGCTCGTAAACCGTCGTGATTTCATGAAACAGTCAACGCAGGTGGCGGCTGCCGCAGGCATTGCTTTAGCCACTGGTGAAACGCTGGCGCACGCCGCAGCTAAACAGGTTTTCAAAATTTCTCTGGCTGAATGGTCGTTGCACAAGACACTGTTCAAGAAAGACCTGGATAATCTGGACTTCGCCAAAACCGCCAAACAGGATTTTGGCATCTCCGCTATCGAGTTCGTCAATCAGTTCTTCAAAGACAAGGCGAAGGACATGAATTACTTGAAAGAACTGAACAAGCGCGCCAAAGATTACGGTGTCGAACATCGTTTGATTATGTGCGACGGAGAAGGCGCGCTTGGCGATCCAGACGCAGCCAAGCGAACTCAGGCGGTCGAAAATCATTACAAATGGGTGGAAGCCGCGAAGTTTTTGGGCTGCAAAATAATTCGCGTCAACGCGCAGAGCAAAGGCAGTTACGAAGAGCAACAGAAGCTGGCGGCTGATGGTTTGCGACGGCTGTCGGAGTTTGGCGCTAAACACAAAATCGCCGTCATTGTAGAAAATCACGGCGGATTGTCTTCAAACGGGCAATGGCTGACCGGAGTCATGAAGCTGGTCAATCATCCAAATTGTGGGACGCTGCCGGATTTCGGCAACTTCCGCGTCAGCCAAAACGAAATGTACGACCGTTACAAAGGCGTGACCGAGATGATGCCTTATGCCAAAGCGGTCAGTGCCAAAACGCATGACTTCGATGAGCGCGGCGAAGAAACCGAAACTGATTATCACAAGATGATGAAGATCGTGTTGGACGCTGGCTATCGCGGCTTTGTGGGGATTGAATACGAAGGCGAGAAGATGAGCGAAGCCGACGGCATCAAGGCGACCAAGAAATTGCTTGAGCGCGTACACGCCGAGTTATCGAAGAAGGTGAAATAATTTTTTTCCCACGAAGCAACACGAAGAAAGCACGAAGACTTTAGGCAAGATGAGAATGATTTTTCGGGATTAACGAGCTTAAGAATCAATTGCGTAATACCTGAATTGCTTTTCTTCGTGTTGCTTCGTGGGAGTTATGGTTTGGGCAGCAGAGGTTCCAGTGTGCGCCAGACGTTTTCGGTCATCACCTTTTCGCCCTCGGCATTTGGGTGAATGCCGTCAGGTTGATTCAATTTAGGATTCCCGCCAATTCCTTCCAGCACGAACGGAATGAACGGAGTTTTGTACTGCTTCGCCAAATCACGATATGCCTGACGAAACTCGCGCGTGTAATCGGCTCCGAAACTCGGCGGAGCTTCCATTCCCGCCAGTATCACTGTCACGCCAGCCGATTGAGCGCGTTGAATTACCAGCTCAAGATTTTTTTTCAAATCGGCGACGGCTAACCCTCGCAAACCGTCATTGCCGCCAAGCTCCAAAATCAAAATCCTGGCGTTGCCGGATTGCAGCGCCCAATCAATTCGTCGTGCTCCACCAGCCGAGGTGTCGCCTGAAACTCCAGCGTTGACTAAGCGGTAACGGTATCCTTTTTCGTCCAGCTTGCGTTGCAACAAAGTC
>JBGAPB010000050.1:0-22820 GCA_044221525.1 Blastocatellia bacterium
AGGGGTTGCTGATGCGAAAAAACAGCTCGGCAACGATCCGGCAAAATGGCGCTGGGGCACGCTGCACCTTGCACCGTTCAGTCATCCGATGGCGACCGATGCCGAACGCAAAAGCCTTTTCGATCTTTCGCCAGCAGAACGCGGAGGCGACGCCAACACAGTGTTTGCCACAGGCGGCGGGCCGGGCTTCCGGCAAAGTCATGGAGCTTCGTTCCGCGAAATTCTGGATGTTGCGGATTGGGATCGTTCGGTGGGAACCAACGTGCCCGGTCAATCGGCTCAACCCGGCAGCAAACATTACGGCGATTTGTTGCTGTTTTGGTCGAATGGAAAATACTTCCCGCTGCTATATAGCAAAGCGAAAGTCGAAGCGATGGCTAAAGACCGGCTGATGCTGGAACCGAAATAATTTCTGACGGGATTTACATTATTTTCAGGATTGAAAAAAACAGGAATCCGATCTGTCTGGCCAATCTTGTTAATCCTGTAAATCCTGTCGAAAGTCTTTATGGTTTACCCGGCTGTTTCGATTCTTCCAGCAACTCGGCCAAATGTTGCTTCCACAACGCAGGCAATGTGTGAGTTCCGTGACCACGTGTTTGGTCGCTGATCGGAATCAGAATGAAGCGACCTCGTTTGACTCGTTTGATTTCGCGTTCGGCAATGCCGAGTTCCGGCGGATTGACTTGATCGTCGGCGGAGTTAATCGCCAGCAGCGGAGCTTTGATTGTTTCAAGCAACGGCTGCGGGTTGTAATCACGCGAGGCGTCGAACTGGTAAAGCATATCGTTCGCGTCTTTCCCTCTCACAGCATTTGCCACGGCGTTGTCGAACATCTTGTCTGCGTCTTCGCGCGTCGGAGCCAGTTTTTGTTGCTGCAACGGAATGCTGCTCATAACCAGCAGGGTGTAATTGGCGGCAATCAATCCGCGCGGTTGTTGCGTGTAATCTCCGTTTTTCCATTCGGGGTCTTTGGTAATGGAATCAATCACCATCCGCCGAAAGTAACGATTGCGACCGGCAATCTGCACAGGCAAGCTGGCCAGCGGCATCAGCGCATCCATAAAGTCAGGATACTTTTCGCCCCACACCCAGCTGTGCATCCCGCCCATCGAAGTCCCCATCACCAGCCGCAGATGATTCACCTTCAAGTGTTCGGTCAGCAGCCGGTACTGCGCCGTGACCATGTCGTTGTAATTGTATTTCGGAAACTTCGCGCGCAACCCATCGCTGGGTTTTGAAGACTGGCCGTGCCCTATGCCATCAGGCAGGATGATGAAGTATTTGCTGGCGTCCAGAAGCTGCCCATCGCCAAACAATTGTCCGGCGAACTGCTGCGACAAAAATTGCCTTCCAGTTCCGCCAGTGCCATGACCGATCCAAACGGCGTTGGTCACTTTACCTGAGGCGTCGCGCTCCGGTTTGCCCAACGTCCGGTAATGAAGCTTCAGTTCCGGCAAAGTTTCGCCGCTTTCAAATTTGAAATCGCGGATGACGAAATCGCCTTCGGTCGGCGTCAGTTGTTGCGCCTTCACTGAAAAGCAGGCAAACAAGGCAACAAGGAGAATGTAGAATGCTCTTTGGTTCATCGGGGGATTCCTTTTACGAAAGATGGAAAAGGAAGCTTTGCGCTTCTTTTACAGCAGGCGGGACGCCTGCGTACCTACTTACTTGCCAACTACCGGCAAACCGCTCGGCACGGATGCTGGCACGACCGGCGGAGCCGAAAGATCGTTCAAGCTTTTCAAAAACACAACCAGGTCTTTCTTTTGTTGTTCGGTCAAATCCAGCTTGGCAACTTTTGAATCCTGGCTGTAAGGATTCTGCCCGCGTCCGCGTCCGCCGCCATCGTTGTAAAACTCAACGACCTCTTCCAGCGTCTTGAAGGCTCCGTTGTGCATGTAAGGCGCAGTCCGTTCGACATTGCGAAGCCCAGGAGTTTTGAACATCCCAAAGCCATCTTGCCGTCTGAGCACGGCTCCAAATCCGGGATCAGGATCAATCGGCGAGTTTTTATCCGGCGAAGTCGTCGTTCCAATCGAAGACAAGACTCCATCGTGAAAATTCGGAGGCGTGTGGCAAACCGCGCATTGGCCTTGCCCCAGGAACACCACAAGGCCGCGCAGTTGTTCGGTCGTCAGCGCGTCATCTTTGCCTCTGGCAAAGTGGTCGTAATTGGTTTCAGTGATGTTTAATTTTCGCTCAAAGGCCGAAATCGCACGAGCAATGTTTTGCAAATTGATTTCGCCACCTTCCTGTTTGGATTTGAACCCAAATGCCTTGGCAAAAAGTTCGCGGTATTGCGGAATCGCCCGCAACCGTTTCAGCAACTCTGCCAGATCGTGCTGGTTCATTTCGTTTTCGGCGAATAAGGGAACCAAAACCTGCTCTTCCAGTGTGGCTACGCGGCCATCCCAGAACTGAAACTCGTTGAACGCGACGTTAAAAATGCTAGGTGTGTTGCGCGAAAGCTCCGGCCCTGTGCCTGCCCGATGAATGCCGTAACCTCGTCCGCCAGCGCCGATGCCTTTCGGCAAACCGTCGGCCATTCCGTAGTCGGGATGATGGCACGACGCGCACGAAGTCGTTTTGTCATTCGACAGAATCGGATCAAAGAACAATTGATAACCTAATTCGACTTTTGAGGCTTCGCCCTGATTGTTGCGCGGCTCGACGGGCGCGGTGATTTGCTGAACACTTTCCGACTTTAATGCTTCGCGCGCCAACTTCAACCACGCTGCACGATCTTCTGGCGAAGTCGTCTTGGCTAGTTCGGTGATTCGCGTAGTCGTTAACTCGCTGCTTTCAGCAGTATCGCGCCGCAAAGCCCAATAACCGGCCAACGCCAACGCCGCAATGCCCAGGGTGGCGGTAATTAACTTCAACGGTTTCGTCTGAGTTTTCACGCTTTCGTTTGGAGAATTCTGATAAGTCATAAGAATTTCTGGCGGGGCGTGGTGTCGAAAAGAAGCCTAAATTTATTTTGGATAGTAGCCAAAACGCGTCGTCGCTCGAAAGCCCGGCGTTTTAACTTTGACGCGGACTGAGCGATAGCCGCCGTCACGCACCGGATTGGTAGGCGTGTAAAAGATCACGTACTGGCTTCGCAATTCCTCGGCAACTTGCTGATAAGTGTTGCCCAGATCATCAAAGCTGTCCGGCAAAAAGATTCTCCCGCCGGTTTCTTCGGCAATTCGCATCAGGTAATGCTCGCTCTCTTCTAATTGCGCCAGCGACATTTTCAATCCGTCAATCCGCAATTGGTTGACTGACGATGAAGACGACGTGGCCTGATAATAATTCAGCCTCTCGCGGTCTGCCTGTCCTTGAATACGGGTTTTGCTGACGACGTAAACCGAAGTCTCTTCTTCAATCAAAGTTCGGAAAGCTCTGTCAGGAGTCGTTGCCCCCTGCCCGCTGTCAATGCCGTCGGTCAAAACGATGATCGCTTTGCGACCAGTAACTTTGCCCAATTGTTCTTTTGCGGCTAGGTAAAGCGCGTCGTTGAACTTTGTGAACATTCCGGTTCCAAGTCTGTTCATTGCGCGCTTCAATGTGTTGCGGTTGTTGGTCCAGTCCTGAACCAGTTCGACTTTGTCGTCAAAACGAATCAAACAGATTTTGTCTTCGGGGTCGAGTTGGTTGATGAAGTTGAGCGCGGCGACTTTGAAATCTTCCAGTTCGCGCGTGACGCTGCTGCTGGTGTCAATCAGCAGCACGACGTGAACCGGCATTCGTTTCAGAGTAAAAGAGGAGATTGGCTGAACAATGCCGTCTTCATAAATGGCGAAGTCTTCGGCTTTCAGGTTGGTGGCAAACTGTCCGGTTGAATCCCTGACCGTCACTGGCAACAGGACTTCCGTGGTTTCAATCGCGATCGTGTCGCCTGATGCTTCTTTGGCTGTAGTTTTTTGCGGTTTGTCCTGCTCACGTTTTGGCGTCTGGGCGCAAACCGTCGCCGCTGAACTGACCAAAAGCATTAATAATAAAGCCAGCCAGCTTTTGCCTTTTGCCTTTTGCCTTTTGACTTTTGACTTCACTTGGATTCATCCATCGCCGTTTTCATCGCGGAAAGCACGCGGTCGCTGACACGGTTCTTTTTCATATCTTCAACGGCTTTAGGCGAAAGATCGAAATCCACTTGCGAGCTTTCTATCTTGCGAACAATCGTGCCTTCTGAAAAACCAGCTTGAACCATTTCCAGAATACCCTGATTGTCCAGTTTGGGCGCGCGTTCCAGTTTTGGAGTTGCGCCGGCTTCGCTGGGCGGGCGGATGATTCTTACGGAAGCCGTTCCGCTGACTTCACTGGATTGTTCGCGTTCGCCATTAGGCCCTGTGCCACGCGAACGAGTTCTGCTTTTGCTGCCGGATTGTGAGCCGAAAATCTGAGCGTCTTCTTCTTTCCTGCGGGCGTCCTTTTCGGTCGGCAGTTCTTTGAAAATCTGGGAACCGTTGAAGAATGCATCGTCGTCTTTCGAAAAGAATTCATCATCGCGCAAGGTAGTCATTCGCTGAGCCATTTCGCGGCGATTGGTGATCTCGATCATCTCTGAAATTATGCGTTCGCTGACGCCGCGCTTCTTCAAATCAACCAGCTTAAGCGTGGAAATGTCGAACGCCGTCTGTGATGTCCGAATCAAAGTTACGATCGTTCGTTCCTTGAATCCGGCTTTTGACAAACTGACGATGGAATCGTTGTTTAGAATTTCGCGCGGCTTGGTGTCCTGAGCGCTGATGGTGTTTGCGGCTGTCACCGTAAACAGAATCACGAGACAAAGAGGGACAAGATACTTCATAAATTTCCTCCTCCTCGGATATGACCTCCTCGTGTGTTCGACCCTGGATATTCGAGAAGATGCGTGAGGGAGTTTGAAACTACTGACCGACCGCCCGGCGATAAGCAGTGTTGATTCGCCAGACGTAATTGACGGTTTCGCTGTATGGCGGAATGCGGCGACCGTATTTCAGAACCGCACCTTCACCAGCGTTGTAACCGGCCAGCGCCAGATTGATGTCTCCGTTGAACATATCAATCAGCATTCGCAAGTAACGAGTTCCGGCATCAACATTTTCGACCGGATCGTGGATGTTACGAACTCCGAACCGCGCAGCCGTCCCCGGCATTAATTGCATCAGTCCGCGAGCGCCAACGCGCGACACCGCTCGATGATTGAAACCGGATTCTTCGCGCATCACCAGATAAATTAGCAAAGGGTCAACGGCGTATTTCGTTGCGTTGTATACGATCAACCCGTCCAACCCTTGATTGCCTGTGCTGAACCGCAATTTCACATCACTGGGCGGAGCGGGCAATTCTGAAGCTTCGATGCCGCTGATAACTTTGACGACTTCAGAACGCTCAATGTGCGTCTGCATATTTCCCAGCCGATAAACAATCCTTTCGGAGTCATCAAAAACAGAATCGGCTTCGATCTGAGTTCCATCTTTCAGCCACAACCGCGAGACTTTTCGCTTGCCACCGGCCGTCGCTTTTTTCGATTCGGGATTCTGTTCTGCAACAGAAGAAATTACTTTTGGAGCATCGTCAACAACTCGCCTGGTCAGGCGAACCAAATCAGCCTTGGCAACCGAAGCAACCACTTTGCCCTGGCGATACCAAACAATTTCGCCGGTTTCCCAAACTTCATCGGCTTCGATAACGCGCCCGTTTCTCAGCCGCAATTCGTCGGCAAATGCTGTGGTTCCAATCAATAACAGGCAAGCAACCAGACACAAACACCAATAAGGGGTTGCGCGTGTGAGCAAACGACAGCTTCCAAAAACAATCGCTTGCTTACGCGCGCAGTGCTGCACCAAACTGATTTTCTCCATCTCAAGCATGTGCGATTCCGAAGTAATTGCCCCAGGCCAGATCAAGCAGTTCATTAGTCAGCGTCGGTTGCAGGCCCTTGTATTGACATATATCCAAAAAACGACTGACCAAATCGCGCGGTTCGCAGGATTTCATCACTCGCCGTTCCGTCGGATATTTCGAAATTAGATAATCAAGCACGGAATCTTCATAAGACACACCTGCTGCTTCGGTGTAACGCTCGAAAATCCGGCGGTAGGTTTCTTCAGTGGGCGGTTCGATCCGAACTCTGTAACCCATTCTGCGAAGAAAGGCTTCGTCAACCAAACGGCTTGGATCAAGGTTAGTCGAAAAGACGACGAGTTCTTCAAACGGTACACTGATTTTTTTGCCAGTGTGCAAAGTCAGAAAGTCCACTTTGCGTTCAAGCGGTACGATCCAACGATTGAGCAAATCTTCCGGCTCAACACGTTGTCGGCCAAAATCGTCTACCACCAGCGTTCCGCAATTGGCTTTCATCTGGAACGGCGCTTCGTAATAACGCGCAGCCCGGTTGTAAATCAGGTCGGTGCTTTCCAATGTCATTTCACCACCGACGATGATCAACGGGCGGGAAATTCTGATCCAACGTTTATCAAACGAATCGAACTGGGCTTCGTCCAAAGATCGCTCGTGGTTGTGGCCGTCGTAAATGTTGATGACGTGTTCATCAACCGCAACCGCATAAGGAATCCAAACCGGCGTTTCAAGCGCGTTGTTTATGCGTTCTGCAACCGATGTTTTGCCAGTCCCCGGAATGCCGGAAATGAACAGGCTGCGACGAGAGTTGATGGCAAAGCCAAGCGTTTGCAGCAAGCTATCCGGCAAGACCAGGTCGTGAAAAGCCGCGGCGACCGTGTCAGGCCCAACCAACTCATCCGGCTGAGCCTGGGAACGCATCATCGCCGTGTAAGCCGTCAGCGAAACCGGAGTCGGCCCGACATAGCCGGAAATTTCCATGATTCGACGCAACTGATCCCAGCCGCGATCCAACACAGAGTAACGATTATTGTTCAGTCCTACATTGCCGCGAATTTCAACCAGTTTTTCACGATACAGATTCTGCAACAGCATCTCTGTCAAGCTGACGGGCAAGCACATACGCTCTGCAATCCCTGCAGTCGTCTGAATGGTTTCTGTCGCGGCGGTCTTCAGCGCCAAATCGGCCAGAAATTGAAAAGACAAACCTGTCTCTTCAAAAGTTTCAGGCATTGGCGGCGCAAACGGTTTGGTTTTGGCTTGTACTGCTTCAGGCATAATTTTTACTTTGAGTAAACGGTAGTCAGTAGACGGTAGTCAGATGGCTATTCGCTTTTCTGACTCCCGGCTACCGACTACTCAAGAAGCTATGGTTCCCGATCAACAACCTGATCTTTGTTCTTTTCAGCATCGTTGATCTTTTTGACCTGCGCATACAGGGCGCCAGCTTCACGCAGCCATCCTTTGCGCTCGTAAAGCTGCGCCAAATTGCTCATCGCAGGCACCGAATCGGGTTTGATCTTCAATGCGGCTTCGTAGGATTTGATCGCCTTGTCATGTTCGCCACCTTGGGAGTAGATAAAGCCCAGGTTCAGGTAAGCTCCGACTTCGCCAACGGCAATGACAAAATGCTCCTGAGCCTTGTCGTAATCGCCTTTGCGTCCATAAGCCAGACCGATGTTGTTGTGCATGCGGCGGTCGTTCGGAGTGATCTTCAGCCCGCGCTTGTAATGCTTGACCGAGTTGCCATAATCGCCCGACAGGTAATACGAGTAACCAGCGTTGTTCAAAAAGCGCGCGTTATTGGATTCAATCTTCAACGCTTTTTTGTACTCTTCCTGAGCCTGGCTATAGAGATTCTTTTCGTCAAAACACACACCGAGCAGGTTGTAAGCTTCTGAAAAATTCGGCTGAATGACAGTGGCTGCTACCAGCTTTTCAATTGCCCCATCAAGGCGACCTTGATCGTGCAACTCGACAGCGTCTTCAAACATATTTTGCGCAGCCACTTCAGCCGTCGTAGCTTCAGCGGTTGTGCCGCTGCCTGCATCCGCGATTTGATTTGGTGAACCGTTTTGCGAACGATTGAGCGAAATCACGCGCAGTTTTTCAATCTCTTTCTCAGTCGCTTTCCTGGCCACATTGTTGTCGTCACGTTTGAACATACGAGCGACCAGCCGAAACGGCGCTCCAAAGACGCGCTTGAAGGCGTTGCCCTTCTTTGCTCCCTGAACGTCGCCAGATTCCGGCGCGTCATCGAACCAGAAAAAGCTTGTGCCTGAATCCAGGTTGGCAGCCACTTGATTACGAATACCAGGCACGGTTGTCACCACACCTACACTTAACGCCGCAACAGCTACAGTTGCCAGCACGGGGTGACGAAGAGAGCGGAAAATCTTTTTCAGAGTCATAAAATCACCTTTCTGAATTTCAGCGATTGGTGGCGAGCTTGCGAAAATCTCGCCCGAATTCCGCTGACCGTTAGCGGGTTGGTTGTGGGACACGGTCCTAGAAATCGAACTTGTCAGTATTGGGGCTTTTCGAATCAAAACTTGTGAAATTGAATCTTCGTAAACGCTGGCCCATTTTCCACTGAAAAGGGCAATTTGCGCCAGAGCCTGGCCGCGTTTTAGCAGCATCCAATCAATCGAGCGTTTATCCAGCACTCCTTCCAAATCCGACCATGAGCCTGCACTTTCAAGCTTGGTCATTTCATCAAGCACCGAACCTTGCCGGTAAAAATCGCTCCGCCCGTCTACGAAGACTTTGAACTTCCGGTAAATCAAATAGCCGCCGAACTGATCCGGCGCGTACAAACGACCCGACAATTGACTGATCTGTTGATTTTGCTGCACGAACTCAACTGCGCCAGCCGGAAAACGTTTGTCATTGAAACGCGGCGAAAGCAGCTTGTCGGCTAACCCCGTGCTGGCAGCAAAAACCACAAACGCAAAAGCCGCAAAGTAACAAGAGGCTCCGGTTAATTGGCGATTGATTGCCATTGTGCTGCGGTACCAGGAACGAGCGGCCCGCAAAGCTTTAGAGCGTTTTTCTTCGCCTTGCGCTGCCCGATCAAAAAGCTCAGCCAGTAAATTGCTCAATTGCTCGGCAATGATCGGCGTCAGAACGACAACAGCCAACGTGATATGCCTTTCAGATTGCAGCGTCATATGTGCCCACAACAAAACCAATCCGGTTTCTACAAACCGTTTTTGCCTGAGCGCGTTGACCGCCGCGATGACACCGAGCAGTAACAAAATTTCAATCAGCTTGCCGTCAGTCGAATGAAAGTTAGGAGACTGAAACTCTTCAATCGTCGAAAGCAACTGCTTGTCAGTCAGGTAACGCCACAAATGCCCGTAAAGCTTAAATCCATAGGGCGTCAGCATTGCCGCGATCAAGGACAGCAGACCAACCGACAAATAAGTTTTCAAAACTTTCAGTGATTCTCTGCTCTGCCATTGGCCTTGAGCGGCGAATTCCAGGAATTCTCCGACAGCGTAAACTCCCAGCATAACCAGCGTCACAACAAACGCGCCGTGCAGATTTGCCCACAAAGCAACAAGCAGCGGAATCGCGAAAATCCATTTCGAGCGTTTTCGCCGAAAACTTTCAACCAGCGCGCACCAGACAACCATCAACAATATAGAGAGCAAATGCGGTCGCGCCAACCAATGAACTATGCTGGCAATAGCTCCAAAAACTGTCAGCACCGTGGCTAAAATCGGATCGGCTCCGCGCTTTAACATCAACCAGCCAAGGGCCGCGTAACTGGCCAAGAGGATCAGAATCGCTCCACCGACGACGCCTGCCAATCCGCGCCAACCATGCAATAAAGCCATCAACAGATCGGCCATCCATTCCCAGGCAAACCAGGGTTGGCCAGACATAGTGTGCGAAAACGTATCGCGGCTTGGCGCAGAACCTGTTTGTAAAATCAGTTCACCCGTGCGGATGTGCCAGCCAGTGTCGCTGTCTAACAGAAACCGATACGAATTGGTAATGAGCAGTTGCAAGATCAGTAAAGCGGACAATCCGCCCAACGATGGCAGCAACCATCTGGCGAATAAGCCGATTTGTTTGTCACTTGCTTGACGACGTTGCCGTCCTGCCTGCGTCATTGGTTTACTTTATCTCAAGGCTTATTTTCGCGCACAACTTCGAGTTGATCGCCGACTTTGAGTTTGGCGTGGGAGATTGAGTGCGCAGACATTTCCAGTACGCTTCGTGCGTCACGGTTAGGGGCCGTCAGACGAAACGGGCGCATATTTTCAACCAGTTTGACGATACGCAATTCGCGATCGAGAAAAATGACGTCAATCGCGTAATGCATCCACCAAGTATGGACGCCATTGCAGGGGCGCAGCCAAAGTGCTTCAGCGGGGGCGAGACGGCTGCGCGCAATCAAGCCGCGCAGCCGCGTTAAAAAAGTGTTGGCAAGCACGACTCTTTCAGCCAATAACTGGCCAGTCGCGCGATGGTAAAACTTCATCTTTTAGGTCAGACATTTTGGGAAAATAGAAGGGGGAAATTTCAAACCTCTAAATCGGAGACTTGAAATTCCTGCCAAGACTAATCCCAATCATCGTCCTTTTCCTTCATCCGGCGACGGACGACGATCACGCTTAATACTGCTGCAATGACCAAAAGAAATGCGATGATAACGTAATTGACTGTTAAATCCGGTCTCTCTGATTCCTGTAAAAACAGAGCCGCCAAGATCTCCATTGGGGGGTCTCCTTCTTTCAATAGATAAAAGTTAATGAGTTAAACTGGTTGCAAAAACTACTGTAACGCCATGGACCCAAACAATTCGTAAATCTTGATCAGCGCCGGGCCCATCAAGACGATCAAAAGTGCCGGGAAGATAAACAACAGCAATGGGAAAATCAACTTGATGGCGGCTTTGGCTACCATCTCTTCGGCACGCTGACGGCGCTTGATTCGCATTGAATCCGCGAAAACACGCAAGCTGTCGGCAATCGAAGTACCAAAACGATCGGTTTGCACAAGCATCGCCACAAGCGATTTAACATCGTCAACGCCGGTTCGGTCGCCAAGATTTCGCAGGGCCTCATCGCGTGGCTTTCCTGCACGGATCTCCCTGTTTGTGACTGCCAGTTCTTCGGACAAATTGGTGTCAACCAGCTCCATTTCGCGACCCACGCGGTGAAGCGCCGCGTTCAATCCCAATCCGGCTTCAACGCAAACCACCATCAGGTCAAGCGCATCCGGCAAAGCCCTTGTGATCTTGCTTTTACGCTTCGTTATCTGGCGAGAAAGCATGAACGAAGGCATAAAGCCTCCGTAACCAAGTCCAACCAAGGTCAATCCGATAGTCCCCGTATCAACCGGTTTGCGCAAAATGACAGTCAGAAAAAAGAACGTCACGGTCGGAACCAGCAACATTGAGGTCAACTGAATCGCGCGATAAATTGTCGCGGCGCTTTCGTTGTAATAACCAGCCTGAATCAGGCGTTTTCGTAAACGCCGAAGATTGCGAGGTGAAGGTTGTGGAACGAATTGCGCTATTGGTTTGGCAACGCGTTCGACAAAAACTGTCGAAGCGGTCTGCTGCGGCGCATCCTCCGCCGCAACGCGCGGGTTGATCTCCCTTAAGCGAGTTTCAACTGCGCTGGCCGGACGAACAAAGAAAAAGTACGCCGCAACTCCCAAGCTAACGATCGTCCCGAATAGCGCCGAAAAGAAAAATAGTGCGTTGGTTTCCATAAGCGTTGTACCAATTTGGGGTGTTCTAAATTAAATCTCGATGTCCACAATCTTACGAATAATCAGCCAGCCAATAATCTGCGCCAACACACCCGCTCCAAGGATGTAAAAGCCCAGCGGATGGTCATACATTGATTTCATATAAGCCGGATTGACCAGATTGATCCAGAAGAAGAGGAAAAACGGAAGCGCGCTGACAACATAGCCGGACAGCCTGGCCTGAGCGGATTTGGTGCGAATCTCGCCTTGAATGCGAAAACGTTCGCGGATGGTGTGACTGATGTTACGCAGCACCTCAGAAAGATTACCGCCGATTTCTCGCTGAATCAGCACAGCCGTCACACATAACTTCAAATCAAGAATCGGCACACGTTCACAAAGGTTTTCGAGAGCAGATTTGATATTCAGACCAAGGTTCTGTTCCTCGTAGGTTTTGCCGAATTCACGGGCAATCGGTTCAGGCATTTCTGTCGCCACCATTTGCAGGGCCGAACTGAAACTGTGGCCAGCCTGCAATGAACGAACCATAAGCTCAAGTGAATCAGGCAACTGCTCGATAAACTTGTTGAAGCGACGACGGCGCATGTTAAGCACCCACATTAGTGGGGCGACCATGACGACTATTGCAACAATGAACATCGCCATCAGCGAACCAGAGAAAAAGAAGGTCAACAAGCCGACAATCAAACCGGCTATCAGGCTGTAAATGATAAAGCGATAGACAGTGATCTTCAGATCAGCCTGGCGCAAGATGTTCTGCAATCGGTTGAATATCTCAAAGCGAATCAAAGTCCGATGAAACATCGGCACTGTGCTCAGCAATTCGTCTTTGAGCAGTTGCATTTCGCGCTGGCTGGCACCGCCGCGCTCCTGAACCAACTGCTTCAACCGGTCGTCAATACGCTTGCGGTACTCATCAGTATCGCGGCTGACAAAAAAGTAGAAAGCCACGATCAAAAAGACTGCCGCGACAATTGCCGGAAAAACAAAAAACACCAAGTCCATAAAAACTCCAAAGCGAATCCGAGGCTACGGGGCTACTTGAATGTATCCCACGATTTGTTATCGGTTTCTCCAACCGCCTTGAACGACTTCAGCCGCCACACCGCGCGGCTCGAAAATACCCGGGGGGAGTTTGAATCCGTACTGCTCCAATCTTTCGGAAAAACGCGGGCGAATGCCGGTGGGTTGAAATTGCCCTTGAACTTCGCCGTTGCGTCCGACCCCGGTGCGAATGAATTTGTAAACTTCCTGCATCGTGATGATTTCGCCTTCCATGCCTATGATTTCCGAAACACTCATCACCTTGCGCGTGCCGTCGCCCATTCGCGAAACCTGAATAATCAGATGAATGGCAGAGCTAATCTGCTGGCGCATGGCTTTATCCGAAATTCTAAGGTTGGCCATGGCAATCATTGTTTCCAAGCGAGACAGTGCGTCACGCGGCGTGTTGGCGTGGACTGTGGTCATGCCGCCGTCGTGACCGGTGTTCATCGCCTGAAGCATGTCAATCGCTTCATCGCCGCGCACCTCACCAACGATTATTCGATCAGGACGCATACGCAAAGAGTTACGCAGCAAAGAACGCTGAGTCACTTCGCCTCTACCTTCGATGTTCGGCGGGCGGGTTTCCAAACGAACCACGTGCGGCTGTTGCAGCAGCAATTCCGCAGAGTCTTCAATCGTCACCAGACGCTCTGTGTCTGGAATAAACGAAGACAAACAGTTGAGCATTGTCGTTTTTCCCGCGCCTGTTCCGCCAGAAATCAATACGTTCAAACGAGCCTTGACGCAGGCTTCCATCAATTGAGCCAGTTCCGGCGTCAATGCATTCAACTCAATCAAGTCTTTAATCTTCAGCGGGTCTGTTCCGAAACGGCGAATCGAAAGCATCGGGCCGTCCAGCGCCAGCGGCGGGATGATGGCGTTGACGCGCGATCCGTCTTTCAGTCGCGCATCCACCATCGGCGAAGATTCGTCAACGCGACGGCCAATACGCGAAACAATGCGGTCAATGATCTGCATTAAGTGGGCATCGTCCTTGAAAGCTATGTCAACCCTCTCCAGCCTGCCGCGCCGCTCAATAAAGACATTCTTGCAACCATTCACCAGAATGTCGGCGATGGTTGTGTCCGCCAACAACGGTTCCAACGGCCCAAGTCCAAACAATTCATTCAGGACATCGGTTTGAATCTTTTCCCGTTCAGCTCCGCTTAAAGGCGCATTCTCATCGTCGAGAATTTTTGTGATGGCCTTTTTGACTTCTGAATGCGCGACGGCCTGGTCCAAACCTTCCAGCTTGGAAAGGTCAAGCCGGTTAATCAAGGTTCGATGAACTTTCGACCTTAACTCCTGCATCGCATTCGACTCAGCAGCCGTGACTCGCGGCGCAGCAGCGTTGATCTGTTCATGTAATCTGCTTTTGATAACTGACATGTTTTTTTTCCAGAGGGGGCTTATTTTCGTTTGCCGGTTGCGGGAGGAATTCCCGGCAAATTACAGCAATGATTCAGGGCTTAGAATCCGGTTGTGACTTCCCTACTGTCCCCATTTTGAAAGGAAAACGGGGAGACTTTGTCCGCCTGGCAACGATATTTGTACCATTCGGATAATCAATTCATCTCTTGCCAAAAATCGAAGTCCATCCGGTACGCTGTGTTTTTTCCACATTTGGCAAAGACTCAGATTGCGATTTGATGCCGGTTAATTTACTGGCCAGAACTCCAAAATCATGAATGATTCGCGACTGGTTTTTGGATAAAACCAATGGTTCACCCACATTGATCGAGGCAATCGCCGCCTGATAATCGTTGGCAATGGTGGCAAAAACCTGAGTCTCCAGCACTTTCTCGACCTGTTTCAGGTCGAACTCAGGCGTCTTAGTATAACGATTGACGACGACTTTGATCCGGCTACGGTCGTAACCAAGTCGCGTGAAGATGTCCAATGTGCGGCGCGCACTGCGAATCGCCGGAATGTCCAGCGTCAGCAGCAAAATCAAATCGTCTGCGGCATCCAGCGCCGCGATGGTATTTTCATTAAGCATTCGCGGCGGATCAATAACCACAAATTCAGTCTGGGCACGCAGCAAAGCAATTGATCGCGTCACATGTTCGACTCGAACGTCTTCATCTTTGCCGATTTCAGTCGGAGCCGCCAACAAAGTCAGATACTTCGACCGTTGAGTCAAATAACTGGCCATCAGTTGATCATCCAACCGGTCGTAATTACGCACCACGTCGTGAATCGAGTAAATCGGCTCCAACCCCATATAAAGCGGTTGATCGCCAGCCTGTAAATTCAAATCAATTACGCAGGCTCGCTTGCGAGACAATCGAGCAAGACTCGCCGCTAGATTGGCCGTCACAAAAGTCGTGCCGCATCCCCCCTTGCTGGCGTAAACAGCAATCACCTTACCTAGGTGGGATTCTTCAGGCCGAATAACCGTCTGTTCGATCTTGGCGAAAACCGATGAAATTTCTGATTCAACCAATGGTTGACGCAAAAACTCAGTCGCACCTGATCGGAAAGATTGCAGGATCACATCAGGCGAATTGTCTTCACAAGAACAGATGACTGCTGTATCCGGCAACTCCTGATGTATACGCTCAACTAGCTGGAATGAATGATTTAACTCGCCGTTCAACAAAACCAGAGCAGCTTGTGGGCGCAGACGATTCAACTCATCCAGCACCTGTGGAGCGTTCGGCAATTCGGCCAGAATAGCCAATGGAGTCTGGCTAGAACTGCGTAATCGCGTTCTCTCTTGCTGACTCAAACTTCTACCTATGACAACAACTGAAATTGCTTTCGACACTTACTCAGTTCCTTGCTTGAAACTCAATTTTGGTCTTGCCCGCTTTGAGATTCGAGAAAATTCGAGAGAGCGGGCGCGGAAACTGCCTGAACAACTCAGGACTTGATTGAGAGCAAATTATAGTCTCCGCTCTAACGAAACTCCATCGAAAACTACCGCGTCAATTGTACGGACATCGGTAGCCAGGTACGTTTGAAAGACGGATCGCTGTCAATCGCCATGTTGGCCGGGTCAATGGTTGTTCCTCCGGCAAATATCTCCCGAACAAAAAAACCATACAGCGTCCCGTCATCACGGACTTCTTGCATAAAAAACATCCCTATGTTCGTGACTCTAAGCTGCGTTGCATCTGGATTTCTGGCGACTTCCACAGGGCTAAACAACATAACAGGAATAACCATCGGATGGCTATTCGGTGCAGGATAGCTGCTGGTTTTGACATAACGAAAGCTATTTAGAGCTGTCGTATCAAGAAAGTCGCTGTCCAGCGTGTTTGACTTAAGCGACTGCAAACCCAACCTGGCTTGGTCATAAACCGACGCGTCGTCTTTGCTGTAAACGGTCATGTCCATTCCAACTCTGATTTTTCCGCAATATCCATACCGGGCGGCATCAGTCACAGAATAGCTGCTGGTGGAAACACTATTGGCCGAAATCGGCGGCAGGATGGCAAGGTTGGCAACACGATAATACTTGGGCTTGATTTCAATGTATCGCCCCATGATTGCTTTGTTTGAATCAATGTCTGAAATCAGTTTTGCGTCACGGACACCAGTCACGTAGGAGCCAACCCCACCAGAATACGCGTCCAAATATGGAGGAGCATTACGAGCGCCCGCAGCAAAACGTGAGCGATAATAATCTCCAAACTGAGTCGGCCATTCATCTGCCCCACGAGCAGGATCGCCTGCCCAATGCACATTGTTGCTGGAATCGAAAAATGTGTCGGCCAGCATCAAGGGACTCCAACAACCACAGTCTCTGGGGCCTGCAACACCAATTGTTCCAGTTCCTCCGTCAACCGGGACTACCGAAGCAGTAGAAGCCGCGCTGACGTTAAATCCGTTCAGACCAAATATCCCAGCAAAAAGCGTCGGCACCGGAATGCTGGAATCAACTTTTACACGCGGCAAATCATCACCCCCTGCCTGCGACACCTGCACATTGCCTGCCGTAATGACGATATTATTGGCATTTGGCGAGGGATCAGTGGCCGCAGGATCAGCATAGCGTCGTACCTGATTCAGCTTGGCATAATCAACAGCCAATTTTTCGGCAACAGCCTGCTGTTGAGGCCCAGGGTCAGATGATTCAATTGTCAGTCTCAAAGCCGCTGCCCCAGCCAATGCTGCTGAATCAATGCCGTTCTGAAACTGTGTGCGCGAACTGAAGGCAAATCCTAAATCAATCGAAAGCGCCAAAAAACCAATCAGCACTGTAATCATAAGAGCCGTCAGCATCATGATTACGCCTCTTTGCCTGCGGTTTCGCGAATCTTTTGATGCCGGACCAACATTGACGCTGCCGGATTTTTCGCCTGGTTTTGTATAGATGCGTTTCATTGTTTCTTTACCTCAAAACTGCGATCGCATCGCTTTGACGTTTCTGTAAGGAGAGGGATGAGGCGCACAGCACGTCATCCCTCTGTTAACAGCTTTCAAAGCATTCGATGACCACTCACCTGAAATGCCATTTTACTCATTAGGCGGTGTCTGGTCTTTAGGCCCCGACTTAGGCCCACCTGGCTTAGCTGGTTCGGGCTTACCAGTCTTGCCATTCTTCGGAATTGGCATATCAATCCCTGTAGGCCCAACCGGTGACGCTTCGATTGCAGTTGGAACGACCGGATTTACCGTTGAACTAATGTTTGCCGCTGTACTGTTGTCGGAACTGAGCGAGCTTGGAATTGGACTTGACACTGATTCTGCTTTTACTGATTCCAGCTTCTTAGCCTCGGGCTTGCTCTTGGTTTCTGACTTATCTTGGCTTTGATCTTCAAGTTGTTCACCAGACTTGCGTGGAACCGAATGGCCAGACTGGCCTTCAATTTGACTGGCCGGTTGACCCGCTGGCAAAACAGTCGAACTTGACGACACTGGTTTCAATTCACTGACTCCAGGTAGTCGAGGTAGCTGATCCGGATTAAGAGGCTCAACCATCTTGACCGTTGCCAGGAACATCAACTCAGTCTCGTTGCGCTGAAATCGCCGACTCTTGAACAGTTCGCCTAAAATCGGAATGTCGCCCAAAAGAGGTATTTTAGAAAGCGAAACCTGCTCGCTATTGTCAATCAATCCCGCGAGAGCGAAGCTCTGACCATCACGCAATTCAAGTGAAGTTTTGGCCCTTCGTGTACGCAATCCTGGGATAACAAATCCTTGCAATATGATCGAAGCCGAAGAATCCAATGATGAAACTTCAGGTTCAAGCTCAAGGCGAATATGATTCTCGTCAATGATGGTTGGCGTGAAACTTAGCTTTACGCCGAACTCTTTGTAAATAATTGTGACTGTATTCTGGCCTGAATTGACAGATTGAATAACCGGTATAGGAAATTCACCGCCAGCCAAAAAACTTGCTTTTTGCCCATGCATAGCAATCAATGTCGGTTCTGCCAGATCACGAATAGCCCCACGTTGGTTCAGTGCCCGGACAAAACCTTGCACGCCAACACTATCATTAGGATGCCCAATCAGAACGTTGGCTCCGGACGCACTGCTAGCACCACCACCCGGACTTTGCGGGTTTCTTAAGATGAGGTCAGCAACCGCTGACGCTGGACCTGCTGGACTCAAAAAAGTAGGCAAAATGTTATTGGCAAAACCATAAGCTGTGCTGACTTCCCTCAAAATTTGACGATTCACTTCAGCAACCCGTATTTGCAATTGCACTTGCGCGGCATCCAGAACCGGAGCTTTTAAGAGATTGGTGACTTTCAACCCGGCAGCTTCAATGATCTTTTGAGCCTGGTCGGCCAACTCCGGCTTGGTTACGCTCCCGGAAAGAACGATAGAGTTATTGACCTGACTGAGTTGAATATTTTCCTTCGGAAACAGAACCTTGATCTGGTTATCAATCAGCGAAATGTTGGTCTGCACATAAATATCGAATGCAACCAAGCGCTCAGGCTCACCTTCCTTCTTTTTGGCCCAGGCTACCAAATTGACTTGGCCAAAGGTGATGCCATTAACAATCGCCTGTCTGAAATTGATCGGGATAACTTGTGCTATTTTTTCATCCGAAATGGCCAGCCGCTCGTAGTCAGCGTCGAATTCGATTACGCGCGACTGGCCAACTTGCACATCAATCTTGACTGGCTGACCGTTGTTTGTAAAAGAAGCTGGAACGGCTTTGTCCTGGGCGATGGCCAGGATTCCAAAAGCCATCACAAAGAACACCTGTGCCAACACAACCACCGCCAGCTTCAAGACGGGTTGAACATTGAATACTCGAAACTGATTTGTCATATCGTCTCCTGAAAATTCGGCTGTCAAAATTTGTCAATCCACATCGGCTCATTGCCGATTTCAGCCTGTGGGGGACGGTTAAAAACCTTAGGGCACCATCTCGACTCTTGACCGCTTTGTGCCTTCGATCAACTCTATCGTCTTTTCCAAATTGACCTTTTTCACCTGCGGCCCTTGCGGTTGTTGTTGATTAGGGTTGTTTACGTTTATGGTCCAGGGTTGGATCGTGGGCATTGGACGAGGCCCGCCACCTGCTGATTGCTTAGTGCCTTCCAAAGCACGACGCTCCAGAGCGATGTCATCCAGTACATCACGTTTGGTTGCACCTGGAGTTTTTGGCAAATCCTGATCAGTAGCATTACGAATCGAGAGTTGCAATTTCCCCTCTGCCTCAGCCAGCTTGATCTTTTCGGCCTGCCCCGGAGTCAGCTCCATCGTTACCGTGTTGACCAATGCGGGTTTACCTTCTTTGTTGGTCTCCATCTTCTGACCACCGGCCAATATGCGAACTTTCTGAAGAATTACTTTCGAAACCGGTTTTGCTCCCTCAAGCTGCGGAGCCATGATCGCAATGACATCAACATAGGTTCCCGGTGCGATGAAACCGGCCACGCCACTCGCTTCGTCTACGCGAACTGAAACTGAGCGCATGCCCTCTGTAACTATGCCCGGCATTCCTGGCTGTGCGCCAAGTCCAGCAAGCTGTTTCCCTATCAAAATCGTCTTGGCTGTAATGTCCGCAGCCGTAACGCGTCCCAGAATTTCATCCTTCTTGCGAATCGCGCCTTCTGGAACCAGTGCCTTATCAATTTTTACTACACTGATTTGCTGAGCATTGATTTCGGTACCAAGCGGAATGTCGGCTGTGGCAATTACTACATCGGTCTTATCTTGATTTTTCATTCGTTCAGCCTGCTGAACGACATATTTTTGCGCCAGAAAAATGGCAAGCAAGCCAAAAACGATTGCGCCAGCTAGCGCAAGAAAAAAACGTCTGTTCATCTTATTGACTCCTTAAGCAAAATCCTTAAACCAAACCATCTGCTTTGAACTGCTTTGAATTTACGGCGGGGCTTAACTGGGGAGAGTGAAATCTTAAAACACTGGTTGATAGACAACAATGTCATTCATGTTCGAGATAACAAGTCACTCCCATTTTGACATCTTTTTGATCGGGAGAGTTAGAATTGAACATAGTCAGGATGATTGGAAGCGCCGTATCGAATTTGTGACGGATCTGAATCCCTATGCGATCACCACGACTACCACCCGAATAATTTTCCTCGACTTTATCATCTGCTGTGCCAAATATGAGATCACCACCAGGCTGTAATCTTATAGGGGCTATTTGAGTGTCAGCAGATACGACAACCCCAGAATTGGCCAAATAGGAATCAACTGTTTTCACAGCTGCATCCTGTTTTTGACTTTCGCTGGTAAAAGTTAAGCCTGCGCCGTATGGCATCGCCAAAACACGAGCCCCTTCGCGAGCCGCAAGTGTTAAAGATTGCTTGACTGACCAAGCACGCCCAATCTCGATAATTGACAAAACGAAAGCAAGAAAGAGTGGAAGAATGACTGCCAACTCAACCATGGATTGACCATGCTGCCTGAACTTTTTCAGCTTTTGATTACTCATAATCATTTTCAATTGCCTTAACTCAGAGCTTTAGCACAGAAATCTATACCAAAGTTAACTTTAACCGCCTCGCTTCATTGTACAACTGGCAATCACCTGAATATCCTTGTAGCTCAAATCAAACGGCAGATCCTTGTCCGTGACAAATGGCAACTCAATGGAGTAAAGCAAGGTGACTTTTACTTGTAACGGGTCGCGGCTGACTCCCAACAACGCCTTATTAGCAGCTACCGGGTCTTTAGAAAAAAAGAAAAGCTTCCCCGCTTGGGCACTACCGTCAAACCCTTGATTGGTCATATATTGACGAACCGCAGGTGCAACGTACTTTTCAAAATTGTTTGCAGTGCCACTATTTGGATCACACGCAGGTGGAGAACAATGCTCCATACTTCCGCCAACCGGGTTCTTAGCCCATATTCGTGCCCCCTCATAGGCCGCTCCGTACAAAACCATTTGTAGATTGAAACCTTGGGCGATTATGGAAACACCGATCAGCATAACAAAAAGAATTAGGATCATGAGGGCAAACTCAATCAAAGCTTGTCCATGTTCTTTTCCCTGCTTTCTGTGGCGTATTTGAAAAGGAAATTTTTGAAGATTTTTCATTACCGACCTCGCCGCCAAGAGCTATTTGATTCGGCTAAAAGTATCCACATTGCTATTGCTTAAGAATTTTAGAGAGGGGGGTGAGTAGAGGCAAATAATAAAACAATGAAAGATGACTTTGTCAAAGGACTGAGGGAATACCTGAAAGCAAGCTTAAACAATATAACTTATCAAATCTCTATACAGCTCGCTCTAGCATAGCCCGGCAAAATCAGACAATAGATCTAAGTAATCCGGTGTACATAGAGATCAGTGTCCCGATGGCAATTGCTACGCCGAATGGCGTAGTTGCCGAGGCAACGCTTCCATCGTCTGAATTTTCAAGGTGCATCGCATAAAGCCTAAAACTGGAAACAAAAAAGCCCAAAAAGTTAAACAGTATGCGCCGGAAGCGAAGCCAAGTTATTGCCAATTTACTTTCTTGAATGACAACAATTGCCGCCAAAATGGGATAACACAACAATGTTATCAACAGAACCCGGATAATACCTGCTGCTCCAACAAACGAACCTATTGCCATAACGAATTTAACATCACCAGCCTTCATTCCTTTCACCATATATGGAATGAATAATAGAGCGAAGCCAAATCCTAGGCCTTTCAAACCAAATAGAAGCCCTCCCAATCCCCCACCAAGGCCATTAATGCATAAACCTAAAAGTGATGCAGGAAAGACTATTAAATTCGGAATGCGACGTTCGCGTAAATCAAAGACCGCAACAATAACAACAATAAGGGTCAAACTGAAGACGGAAACAAGCCCTAACCAGCCCGTCGCGAAACCTGCTTGCTCATATCCAATCAAATAGTGAACCTTAAGTTTGGTAATTCGTCAGCAAACAAAGTAGAGGGAAGAAAATGAGAGGGTCATCGGGCACCGAAACTTAAACGACGCCCTCTCAACCGCACCAGAAGCCACACTCCCAGACTTGCCTTAACGCAAAGAACTAACTCTGGGAAAGAATGCAGCAGCCGACGAATAATTATTGGCAGTTGGCGTGATTCAGGGCTTTTCACGCCTATTTATGTAGTACTCTAAACAAAACTGCGATGATTTATGAGACAAATTTCTCATAAGAGCCATAGCAGATTTGTCTTAATTCTGATGATATGCCACTCGGTGAGATGCGGTTTGGGGTCGGGACCTTTTTTTCAAATCACGCTTGGCCTCATAAGAGCAATTAGCAATATAAGCCAGTTCAGCGACGACTTTACTTACTATTAGTAATAGATCCTCATTTACGCGGAGGACGACGTGGCGGTCACAGTCAGGTTTTATCTAACCTCAACTACGAAATACTGTTATTCGCAGTGGCAAGCTTGGTATTAATCTTGCTGAAAATTTGACTGATGCTTTGTCCCATGGTCGTCAAAACGAAGACCGCAGCAGCGCCAATCAGAACTAACAACAATGAATATTCAACGATATCCTGACCTTGCTCATCCTTGATAAACTCTTTAATCATAATTTTCTCCTGTCATGTATGGTTATGGGTTGAAACGCTTGGGTTGCGTAGAATTAAACTCAAGGGGAAGTAAGTAAACGAAGATGAATCAGTTGTAGCAATTAATGCGGATCAGTGAAGTAAAAGTTGCTTTGTGGACAGCTCCCTCAAGGACACCGCTTACCAATCCTATACCGATTCAAGGACAAGCCTAACAGCTAAGGGTAAAAATCTCTTTCCCTCTAGGCCATATAAACTTCTCCCCCGACAAGCTCATCAACAGT
>JBGAPB010000051.1:0-22845 GCA_044221525.1 Blastocatellia bacterium
CAAATGCATTGGTCATAATTGAGCGGGTTGATGGGGGAGGGAAATTTAAACAATCCAGGCAATCAATTGAGGGAGGCGAATTTAGTTTTCGGATAAAGGCGGAAAAGGCCAAATACAGAGTGACTGCTTCCGCTAATGGGTTTCAATCGGCTTCGACTGAGGTTGAAATTGAAGGCGATGAAGTCAGAAATATAGCCTTGACCTTGCAACAGGTGAAATAGCCAATCAAACGACAATACAAAAAGCGGCAATGGAATTCCTGATCTCCACTGCCGCTTTTTCTGTTGAGGCTCTCGCCAAAATTTGTCACTGATTCATCGAAGAGAGGAATTCGTTGTTGGACTTCGATTTCTCCAGTCGGTCCAGGACAAGCTCCATCTGCTCTACCGGCGACAACGGGTTTAATACACGGCGTAAAACCCATATTCGATCCAGGTCTTTCCTTGGAATTAGCAATTCCTCTTTGCGCGTACCCGATTTCTGAAGATCAATCGCCGGGAAAACCCGCTTATCTGAAAGCTTGCGATCAAGGTGAACTTCCATGTTGCCGGTTCCTTTGAACTCTTCAAAGATGACGTCGTCCATTCGGCTGCCGGTTTCGACCAGCGCAGTGGCAATGATAGTCAAGCTGCCGCCTTCTTCAATGTTGCGAGCTGCGCCAAAGAAACGCTTTGGACGCTGCAAGGCGTTTGAGTCCACACCGCCGGAAAGAATTTTGCCAGAAGGAGGCACCACTGCGTTGTGAGCGCGCGCTAGGCGCGTGATTGAATCAAGCAAAATCACTACATCTCGCTTGTGCTCAACCAGTCGTTTGGCCTTTTCAATAACCATATCTGCCACTTGCACGTGACGCGAAGCAGGTTCATCAAATGTTGACGAAATGACTTCGCCGTTGACCGAACGTTGCATGTCCGTCACTTCTTCCGGACGCTCGTCAATCAGCAGCACAATTAACGTCACTTCAGGATGATTTTCTGTGATTGAATTGGCGATGGTTTGCAGAAGCATGGTCTTACCGGTGCGCGGCGGCGCAACAATCAAACCACGCTGTCCTTTGCCAATCGGAGTAAAGAGGTCCATCACGCGCCCTGAAACATTCTCGCTATTGGTTTCTGCCTTCAGATGCTCGTTCGGGTAGAGCGGCGTCAGATTGTCAAAGAAGATTTTGTCGCGCGCGATTTCAGGTTGCTCGAAGTTGATCGCTTCGACTTTAATCAGCGCAAAGTAACGCTCTCCTTCTTTAGGGGGGCGAATCTGGCCAGAGATTGTGTCACCGGTTCGCAAATCGAATTTGCGAATCTGCGATGGGCTGACATAAATATCATCAGGCCCCGGCAGATAGTTGTATTCGGGCGCGCGCAAAAAGCCGAAGCCGTCTGGCAAGGTTTCCAGTACGCCTTCGGAGAAGATCAGGCCTGACTTTTCAGTTTGCGCCTGCAAAATCTTGAAGATCAATTCCTGCTTGCGCATTCCGGTCGCGCCGGGAACGTCCAGGTCTTTAGCAATCTGCGTGAGCTTGGAGATATTCATCTCCTTCAAGTCAGCGATGTCCAAAAAGGAACCGCCGTTATAGCTCTCCGCTATTTCATCGTAATCATCGTAGTCTTTCGACTTGTTATTTCTTTCTGCCATAGCTCAACTTTTGTTTTCCCATGCCAAGATGAAGTGCGCTGATAAGCGCGGATCATCACCGGGCCGGAAAATCTCCTTGTTTGATCTGCGTTTGATCGGGATTAGGTTATTCGATTGCACACAGGGCGAATCCGCGCGCTGTGCGTTAGTTTTGGGCTGTGTTCAGGGCAGCCTGAGAAAATAGCTCTATCCTTATAGTGACAATTTCAAATTGAATCAATTGGGATAATTAGTGCGCCAAAGTTCAGAATCGCTGGGTGAGAGTCGCCAGTAATCTGACCGCTATTGGTGATGTGCCTACTTTCGCATAACAGTTATCAATGCTTGCTCGCAACCGGTTGCTCACTTGTCAAAAGTTTTGAAATTTGTGAAAGGGAATTCGGCAAATGACGAGTAACAACTGACGAATGTATATAAATCTGTGGGATTATCGTTTTGCTGTGATGCTTGAGCCGATCACATTCCAAATATCTTTCGCGCCTTCGCGCGTGACTGACGAATATTGAATGATATTTTCGGTATTCAGAACCTTCTTTGCTGTTTGCCAGGATTTTCGCCGCTCGTTGGCCGACAGCTTGTCAACTTTAGTTGAGACCACCAAATAAGGAAGCTCGAAGTGCTGGAGCCAGGATTTCATCTGAAGGTCTAGCGGGGAAGGTTCATGTCTAGCATCAACGATCAAGATAGATAGCACAAGCTGCTGGCGTTCCGCAAGGTATTTCTCTATCAACTTGCCCCACTCCTGCCTCTTATCTTTAGAGGCTTTGGCATAACCATACCCAGGCAGATCAACGAAGTAGAACTCCTCGTTGATCAAAAAAAAGTTTAAGGACTGTGTGCGCCCCGGCGTCGAACTGGTGCGTGCCAATCCGCTCACCTTCAGCAGACTGTTCATCAAACTCGACTTCCCCACATTTGAACGACCCAGAAAAGCGATCTCCGGCTTATTAGTCTTAAGCATTGACTCAGGAGTCGCTACTGCCGCAGAAAATTTGGAACTCGTAATTTTCATAAACGCACCTGGCCCAAAATTGCATCAAGCTGATTTGAACCAGTAAAACTTGAGACATCATCCGCTGATTGAATTTTCAACAACCCCTGGAATTGTTGCTGGCTGCTGCCAAACTGGAACAGTCATCTGGAGACCTGCTTCTGTGCCTGCCATCGGCAAACGCTCAAGAGCAATCCGTAAAACTTCATCCATTGTTTCAACAGGGCTGATCTGCAACTCGCTAAGTATATCTTCTGGCACTTCACTCAAATCCTTTTCATTGTCTTTAGGGATAATGACCGTTGTCACGCCTGCACGATGAGCTGCCAATAACTTTTCCTTCACCCCGCCAATTGGAAGAACCTTGCCCCGAAGCGTGATTTCGCCGGTCATCGCCACTTCTTTATTAACCGGTATTCGAGTTAAGGCCGATGCCATTGCTGTCGCCATGGTTATTCCGGCAGACGGGCCGTCTTTGGGAATTGCACCTTCTGGAACGTGAATATGCAGGTCATGGCTCTTGTAAAACTCGGTCGTAATTCCTAGTTCCGAAGCGCGTGAGCGAATGTAGGTAATAGCCGCTTGAGCAGATTCCTGCATTACATCACCTAGCTTGCCGGTCAGTGTGACCTTTCCTGCGCCTTCGATCAGAGTTGTTTCAACCTGCAAAACATCGCCGCCAACTTCGGTTACAGCTAGTCCATTGACCAATCCGATCTCGCTACGTTCGGTGACACGCAATGGTCTGAATTTAATCGGGCCAAGTAATTGCCTGGTGGAAACGGCATCCACTGTGAAACTGAATTGACCGGTCTCTCCCTCCGTTTTCTTTCCATCAGTCTGCTGAACAAATTGTCGAGCGACTTTTCGGCAGATCGAACCGATTTCGCGTTCCAAATTACGAACACCAGCTTCTCGCGTGTAATACTCAATGAGCGTTTTTAACCCATCATCGTCAAAAGCAATTTGATCAGGTTTCAAACCATTGGCATCGGCCTGCTTTCTAACCAGATGGCGTTTGGCGATCTCCATCTTTTCGCGTTCGGTATAACCGGCCAGCTTGATGATTTCCAAACGATCCTGCAGAGCAGGAGGAATCGTATGTAGCACGTTGGCCGTGGCAATAAACATTACCTGCGACAAGTCGTATTCAACATCCAGGTAATGGTCGTGGAAAGAATGATTCTGTTCGGGGTCCAAAACTTCCAGAAGAGCCGACGACGGATCACCACGGAAATCCCGTCCAAGCTTATCTACTTCATCAAGCAGCATTAGCGGATTGATTGTCCCAGCCTTTTTCATCATTTGTATGATTTGGCCGGGTAATGCGCCGATATAAGTTCGACGATGTCCACGAATCTCTGCTTCGTCACGCACTCCGCCTAAACTTAATCGCACAAACTTACGACCGGTTGCATTGGCAATTGAACGACCAAGGCTGGTTTTCCCGACACCCGGAGGGCCGACAAAGCACAGAATCGAGCCGTGCGGTTTTTCAACCAGCCGGCGAACAGCTAGAAATTCCAGAATGCGTTCTTTGATCTTTGCCAAACCGTAATGGTCAGCGTCCAGAACTTCCTGTGCGTGAGCGATGTCACGTTTCTCCTCGCTGATTGCTTGCCAGGGAACCGCCAACAGCCAATCCAAATAATTGCGCGAAACCGTTGTTTCGGCGGACATCGGCGGCATCTGTTCCAATCGTTGCAATTCAGCCAAAGCTTTTTCTTTGGCTTCATCGGTCATTCCGACCTGTTCAATTTTCTCTCTCAATTCTTCTAGTTCCGCACGGTCGTCTTTGCGGCCAAGCTCTTTATGAATCGCTTTTATCTTTTCATTCAGAAAATACTCGCGCTGCTGCTTTTCCATCTGCCGCTTGACACGAGTTTGTATGGTTCGGTCCAGGTTTACTTTTTCAATCTCAATTTCCAATATCTCCGCCATCCTCACCAATCGGGCGTGAGTCGAATAAAGTTCCAGAAGTGATTGTTTGTCTGGCAAATCAAGCTTCATCTTGTCAGCCAGTTGATCCACCATTTGCCCCGGATTGGGAGCACGCAACGCGGCCTGAATTTGATCGAAGTTTCCTTCCTGTGCGACCTTCAAGTATTGCTCGACCAAGCCAACTACCTTTGAAACAAGCGAAGCGGCGTGTTTGTTATTTTCGGCCAGAACCGGCGCGCGACGAACAGTTGCCAGGTAATAACCATCCTGTTCCTCAAAACGCACAGCGTTGGCACGCTCACGCCCTTCAACCAGCACTTTTATTGTCGCTTCTTCAGCCTTGTACGTGCTGCTGGCGATGTAGGCCAGTGTGCCGTAAGTGTATATCTGATCTGAAGTTGGGTCTTCGACTGTCGCGTCATGCTGCGTGGCCAGGAAAATGATTCTGTCGGTCGCCATCGCCGTCTCCAATGCCTGCACTGAAGATGGCCTACCAATCACAAAAGCCGCTTTTGTGTGTGGAAAGACAACAACATCACGAATCGGTACCATAGGGTATCGGGCAACATCGTCTGGTGTACCATCGTGGAACTCTTTCATTTTCTGCTTAACCTCAAAAGTGGATTGAACTCGTCCTGGAACCTGTTTGACGATTGCCGCCTATTTACTGGCTGGTCCCAAATGCCGAAGCAGGCGTAAAAAAACTACTTGCTACCGCGAATCTGTCTGTCTCGCGGCATAAACGTCATTTTGTGCTTGGGAAATTGCCACAGCCCGCCGACTGCGACCTCAGGTCGTGGTTGGGAATATACCGCTGGTTCGCTCCATTAAAAAGCCCAGTAATCTGGAAACAAACCGGCTCTAATAAGTTGATTCACCCAGCCTTTTCAAGGGGAAAGACTGTTTGGCGATTTTCTACCATCTCTGCCGTCATCACGAATTCCTTAATCTTCTTTTGACTTGGCAGCATGTACATTGCTTCAAGCATCAACTCTTCAAGAATCATACGCAAACCGCGAGCGCCAACTTTGCGCTGACACGCCAGACGTGCGATTGCCCTCAAGGCCTCATCAGTGAAACGTAATTTGACTCCGTCCCATTCAAACTGCCTCTGGTATTGCTTGGTCAATGCGTTCTTCGGTTGAGTCAGGATTTCGATCATCGCATGTTCGTCAAGCTCATGAAGCGTGCCGACAACAGGCAATCGCCCGACAAATTCCGGGATCAGTCCGTAACGGATCAAATCTTCCGGTTGAAGCTGTTCAAACAAGCTTGCCTGAATCACGTTGTTGTTCATCGGACGTATGTTTGCGCCAAAGCCCAAAGCCTTTTGGCCAATTCGCCGCTGAATCACCTTGTCCAAACCGACAAAAGCTCCGCCGCAGATAAACAAAATGTTAGTGGTATCAACAACAAAAAATTCCTGGTGGGGATGTTTTCGACCACCTTGTGGTGGGACATTAGCGACAGTCCCTTCCAAAATCTTCAGCAATGCCTGCTGCACGCCTTCGCCGGATACATCGCGCGTAATCGAAGGGTTCTCATCCTTTCGGCAAATCTTGTCAATCTCGTCAATGTAGATAATGCCCTGTTGAGCGCGCTCAACGTCTCCATTGGCTGCCTGTAAAAGCTTGAGGATAATGTTTTCAACATCTTCGCCGACATAACCGGCTTCGGTCAGAGTTGTCGCGTCAACGATGGTGAACGGCACTTTGAGCATCCGCGCCAGAGTTTGTGCCAACAGAGTTTTACCAGTGCCAGTAGGCCCGATCAGCAAGATGTTCGACTTTTGAATTTCGACATCGCTGCGGCGCTTCATCATTTCTATGCGTTTGTAGTGTTGATAAACGGCAACTGCAAGCTTCTTTTTGGTTTCTTCCTGGCCAATAACGTATTCGTCCAGAAAGGCATTTACCTCTAACGGTTTGGGTAATGGCGGGCGAGCTGCTGCTGCTTCTTGCTGTGCGTCGTCACTGATTATCTCAATGCAAATGTCTATACATTCGTTACAAATATAAACGGTGGGGCCTGCAATCAGTTTTCTGACTTCGTTCTGGCTTTTACCACAGAAGCTACAACGTAAAGTGTCTTCACCTCTTCGCATCACCTTGTGGCCTCCACTTCGATTGAGTTTTCGACATTAAATTGGTGAACCATTTTATTTCGCACAAAGCAGCGTAAACGTTTTCCCATCCCATTCATGACAGGCAGTCAATCTCCCAGCACCAAAGTGGATTTCAGCACTTCACATGCTCGAACACATTTGTCGCATATCTGAGCATTGATTCCGGGAAAGACCCTGTCTCCTTGGGGATTGTCCCGATCGTGAACATTGAAGCTGCAATTTACGATCCCTGCCTGATCTTCGCTAAAAAGTTTCTTGTACCAGGGCTGGCTGGATTTTGGAGGCCTCATCCCCATTTCGCGGTAGTCAAACAGCAATTGAACACATACATCCACACACTCATCACATATAAACCCCGATGTTCCCTCAAACAAACGCGCGACCTCTCCCTCTCCAAGCCCACAAAAGGAACAACGAAGAGTCGGCCGCTGCGACCGCCTGTCTAACCCCATATCGGAATCGAAATGGGAATTGACTGAGAGACTATTATTGTTCATATCGGTAAAGTTGTGGACGCCTGCTTGTTTGATCTATTCGCGGTGCTTGATTACCTGGTCAAGGATTCCATACTCCTTTGCCTGCATCGCGCTCATGATGCGGTCACGGTCAACGTCTTTTTCAATCTGCTCCATTGCTTTTCCCGTGTGTAAGGCCAGGATTTCGTTGAGCCGTTCACGCATGCGAAGAATTTCTTCAGCTTGAATTTTAATATCGCTGGCCTGTCCAGAGGCTCCGCCGTGAGGCTGGTGAATCAAAATGCGCGAGTTTGGCAAAGCAAAACGTCGCCCGCTGGTTCCAGCCGCCAGCAATACCGCCGCCATTGAGGCACACTGCCCAACACAGAATGTCGTGACAGGGCAACGCACGAACTGCATTGTGTCGTATATCGCCAATCCTGCGGTGACTGATCCTCCTGGCGAATTGATGTAAAGAGAAATTTCCCGATCCGGGTCTTCCGATTCCAGGAATAACAATTGGGCGACAATCAGATTAGCGACCATGTCGTTAATCTCGGTTCCCAGAAAAATAATGTTGTCTTTGAGCAGGCGAGAATAGATGTCTGAAGTGCGTTCACCACGCGGCGTTTGCTCAATGACATACGGCATCGGTACATAGTTATTGTATGGGTTGATCATAGTGCTTGACTCTACTTAATTTCCGATCAGATGGTCTGTTCGCCAGATTACTTTTTTAGCTGTTTTCAGTTGGATTTACCCAGATTATTCAGCAGCGGCCTGGGCTTCGGGGATAGCTTCTACCGCTTCCGGTTTCTGATCTTCCGTAACCTCTTCAACAGTTATTTCAGTATTGTTAACAATGAAATCGAGAGCTTTACGATAGCGTAACCTGCTTTCGATACTAGAAATCGCTTCTTCCCTTGTCAAGCGATCTTTCAGTTGCGCTGCCGTCTGTCCCATGGCATTGGCCATCAACTCAATCTCAGCATCAATTTCGTCGCCGCTGACATTGAGACCTTCAGCTTCAGCAATCTTACCAACAAGCAATGCCGCGCGAACATCACGAGTCGCGGCCTCCTGAGCTTCCTTGATTCGCTCTTCCCAATTTATAGTCTTGGCAATTTCAGGGGGTAAGCCCATGCGTCTCAATCTTTCGCTTAACTCTCGTAAACGATTTTCGGCGCCTTCATTAACCAACACGTTCGGAACTTCAAAGACATGAGCTTCAAGCAATTGCGTAATCAGGTCTTCGCGCACACCGTTATCTGCTTCAGCTTCGGCATTACCCGTCAACCCTTTCCGCACATTGTCGCGTACTTCCTGAATAGTCTGGGCTTCGCCAAAATCTTTGGCAAAGTCATCGTTGAGTTCAGGCAATTCCTTTTCACGAACAGCCAGCACTGTTGCAGTAAAATCAACCGTTTTGCCGGCCAGGCCTTTTGAACTGAAATCCTCTGGATAAACCACACGGAATTCGCGCACATCGTCGGGCTTAACACCACGCAGGTTTTCACTAAACTCCGGCTGGGTTTCTTGCGCACCGATTTCAATTTCCACCCCTTCGGCCTTCAAATCTTCCTTTTCGTGTTCCTCTTGTGGGTCAAGGTATTTGCCGACCAGATTCACCGAAACGAAATCCCCATCTTGCGAAGGACGATCTTCAACCGGAACAAACTCCGCAGACTCCTCTCGCCAACGATTAATAACCTGCTCTACCTGCTCATCACTGATTATTGCCAGGCGCTTTGTAGCCTTTAGACCCTTATATTCCTTAAGCTCTATCTCAGGCAGCACTTCGAAACTCACCTTGAACTTAAACGGCTCACCGTCAGTAATCGAAACTTCTTCAACAAGTTGCGGCTCACCGATAATGCGCAACTTGTGGTCAGTCACCGCGTGTTGCAAAGCATGAGGCAATAGGTGGCTAATGACTTCATCCTTAACCTCTTTACTAAATCGTTGCTTTACCACGTCGCGCGGCACTCGTCCGGGACGAAACCCTGGTACTTTCACGTACCGCATATAGGCGTCATAGGTTTTTTCAAACTCCTTCTTTACCTCTTCCGCCGCGATTTCAATAGTGATGTCTTTCTGACATTGAGAAACGTCAGTTACGACTACTTCCTGTTTCAAAGTTGTATACCTTCCTTAGGGTTTGCTGCTCTACAGTTCACCAATCCATCAGCATTGAAGTTCGTCAACACTGATCTAGCCTTTGTACCGATCTGTTCAAAACTTGAGATCGCAGGCAGGCTGCTGATGTATCGAGCGTGGGAACGGGTTTTGGATCAATGCGAAAGGGGGGACTCGAACCCCCACGCCTTACGGCGCCAGATCCTAAGTCTGGTGCGTCTGCCAATTTCGCCACTTTCGCTCTTATGTCTTACGAGCGCGGAGACTAACAAATTTCACATGAGCGCGCAACACAGCCATTGACGCACGTTTGACAGCTTACAGCCGTCAACTTATAACTACCAATGATTGATTCAAAAGTCATTTTAAGGAGAAAACCATGAGCTTCATTGCACGTATCAACCAGGACATCACCGCCGCCATGAAAAACAAGGAGACTGAAAAGCTCTCGACCCTGCGTATGGTCAAAACAGCTTTGATGAATTTCGAGATTGAAAAGAAAGGAAAAGCCAACAATTCCGAAGCTACAATTGACGACGCCGAAGCCATGAAAGTTTTACAGTCACTGGTCAAACAACGCAAAGACAGCGTCGAACAATACCAGCAAGGCGGACGCCCCGAACTGGCTGAAAAGGAAGCCGCCGAAATAAAATTTATTGAAATATATCTGCCAGCCGCAGCCGACGAAGCCACCATAGCCAAACTTGTTGAAGAAGCCGTCGCCGAAACCGGAGCCAGTTCAATGAAAGATTTGGGCACCGTGATGAAAGCCGTGATGGCCAAACTGGCAGGGCAAACTGCTGACGGCAAAATCGTCAATCAACTGGTCAGATCGAAGCTCGGCGGTTGAAGATAAGTGTTTATTGAGGAACAGTCGGCCAAGTGGCCTCGTAAGGCTGACTGTCCGACATATACTTGCAAAGCACAAACTGCTTGCAGTGATAAATTACAGATCAAAGTGAGGATGGAAATCATGGGTACGTTATTATGGGCAATTGCCGCCGTCTTGGATATTTTTGCCATTTACGATGTGATGAATTCAAAACGCGACTGGGCTACCAAGGTCGTGTTGCTGGTTATCATTCTGTTGATCCCCTTTATCGGTTCAGGACTTTACTTGCTGGTTTTTCGTGATAAGAGCTACGCGTAAAACTTGGTGGCGAACAAGCAGTCATTTAATTTTGGCACCTGAACTGTGGCGTAATACTGCGCCCGAACGTCCACCTGTCACTTTTCCCTCAGCGACAACAATTCCCCCGTTCACCAAAACATACTGGACACCGACAGGTTCAATGCCGGGTTGAATCATCGTTGACCGATCAATTACCTGATTCGGATCGAAGACAACCACGTCGGCTCTCATTCCGACTTTGATCGCGCCTCGATCTTTCAGTCCAAGCCGCCAGGCTGGAAACGAACTCATCTTGCGAATTGCTTCTTCCAAACTGAGCCATTTTTGTTCGCGCACGTAACGGCCAAGCACTCGCGGAAAGGTTCCTGCTCCGCGCGGATGACGCATGCCTATGCCGCCATCGCTGGCCACCATCACCCAGCGTTGTTGATAAAACGTCTTGATGTCGGGTTCTATCATTGACTTGCAAACTACTCCCGCGCCGCCGTCTTTGACGATTTGGATGTAAGCGTCCACAGCCGTCTTGCCATTCATCTTCGCAATGTCGTCCAAAGTTTTGCCTTCGTAATCCCGATGAGCCGAGCAACTGGTGACGAGCACATTCGCGCCTCCACCAACGTCATCCAGCCCTTTTTTGACGGCTAACTGATCGTCGTGCCGACGCGAAGGAATTAACACTGTGATCGTCGAAGACCACGCCTCGTAAGGGTAACAATCCGCCGTAACGTCCAACCCTTCGCGCCTGGCCGCTTCAATCAGCTTCACGACTTCGCCTGCCTTGTTCCAGACGCCAACAGTGCCGAGTTTGATGTGCGAAATCTGCACAGGCAGTTTGGCTTCGCGCCCAATGCGAATGGCTTCGCGGAAAGCATCGAAGGCCAGATCGGCTTCGTCGCGGACGTGGCTCATATATATTCCGCCGTAACGCGCGGCCACTTTTGACAGAGCAATTACTTCTTCCGTCGTAGCCGGATTACCCACGTCATATTCCAGCCCGCTGGAAAGCCCGACCGCGCCTTCGCGCATAGCCTGTTCCACCAGTTCGGCCATCTTGGCAATTTCCGCTTCGGTGGCAGTTCGTTTGAAATCCTTGCCCATCACTTGCTGGCGAACCGTCGCGTGACCGACAAAGGCTATGACGTTTGTGGCCAGCCGCTGCTTTTCACACCAATCCATATAACCGGCTATCGGAAACGGCGAGCCGCCATCCGGGCCAACGGCAATGGTCGTAATGCCTTGCAGCGTTTGAGTTCTGGCCGTCGGATCGTTGGCGAAGCCACGTTCAGAGTGATTGTGAATATCCACAAAACCCGGCGCGACGATCATTCCCTTGGCGTCAATCACTCGTTCGCCCGGTTGCGGCTTCAGCTTGCCGATTTCCTTGATCGTGTCGCCAACAATTCTCACATCGGCGACTCGGCGCACCGAGCCAGTGCCGTCAATCAATGTTCCGCCTGAAATCAAAACCTGAGAATTCGGTTGTTGAGCCGAAACCGACAGCGCCAACACTGTCAGTAAAACCAGAATCATTCGTTTCATTGTTTGCTCCTGAAGCTTGGGTTGTTAGATGGCGCGTTATAGCACGCAAGCCGGAAACGCGGCCAGACAAGCGGGCAGCCAGATGCTAAGATTCGCCGCGCTGTGAATAACACGGGGCAATCCACCACAATTTTTCCAATCACAGGAGAAAACCAGATGAATGACAAACTGGAAGCTTTCGCCAATCAGAACTACCTGAACCTGGAAAGTTACCGAAAATCCGGCGAAGCCATACGCACTCCGCTGTGGTTCGCCCAGGATGGCGAAGTGTTTTACTTTTACACCGTCGCGCATTCGTTCAAGGTCACGCGACTGAAAAACAATCCTCGTTGCCGCGTTGCTCCGTGCGACATGCGCGGCAACTTGAAAGGGGATTGGGTGGATGCCACAGCGCGTTTGCTCGCCCCCGAAGAAGCCAAACACGCGGACAACCTGTTGAACGCCAAATATGGATTGCTGAAACGCACTCTGAATTTCTTCGCCAAATTGCGAGGTCACAAGCGCGCGTCGTTTGCGATCACACTCGACTAACTTTGGACTGCTGCGGTTCGGCGCAGCTTTGCTTTCGTCCGCAGAACACTGAAAGTCACCAAACACTCCAGTTAAGCCGGTTAAGAATGAAAAGCGGTGTCGGGCCACCGCACTCCACACGTTATGCCTAAAAAGCAAAGCCTTATTTGGCTGGCCACCTTCATCATTTTGTTCGGTGCAACTGCGCTGGCGCAGGATTCACCGCCGCCAAAACTGACTCTGGAACAAGCCGTCGAACTGGCGTTGAAAAACTATCCGGCGATTCGTGCGGCAAAGGCTCAATCGCAATCCGCCAAAGCCGGAATTGAATCTGCCAAAACCGCTTTGCTGCCGCGAGCCGATTTGCTGTGGCAACAAAACCGGGCGACTCGCAACAACGTTTTCGGATTGTTGTTGCCGCAGTCCACCTTGCCCTCGATTTCCGGCCCGCAACTCAACAACACAACTCAAGACAGCGCGTGGGGAAGCGCCGCCGGGTTATTGTTTTCCTGGGAGCCGTTCGATTTTGGTTTGAGAAAATCACAGATCGAAGTCGCCAAAGCTCAAAGCAAACAAGCCGAATCCGCCGAAGCGTTGACCAAACTGGATGTCAGCGCCGCCGCTGCCGACGCATTTTTGACTTTACTGGCTGCCGAACAAACCGTTCGCGCCGCAGCCGCCAACGTCGAACGCGCGGAAACCCTGGCCAAAACCGTAGCCGTGCTGGTCACAAATCAGCTTCGTCCGGGCATTGATTCTTCGCGCGCCGAAGCTGAGCTTGCCGTCGCCAAAAACCAATTGATCCTGGCCGAACAAACAACCGAACTCGCTCGTGCCAATCTGGCCGAGGCAATTGGAGCCGGTGGCAGCCAGGTGACAATCACCGCCGGGCCTTTGCTGGATTTGCCGTCTGTCGCTCCGCCGCCTGGGCTGAACTTTTCGCTGCATCCGTTGGCGCTGGCTCAGACCGCAGCCATTGACGCCGCCAAAGCCAAAGAAAAGGTTTCTGAACGATTGTGGTTTCCGCACTTCAACTGGCAATCGTCGGTTTATGGCAGAGGCACTGGCGCAAAGCTCGACGGCACTTTCGACAACGGCAAAGGTTTGTACCCGGACACTTTCAATTGGGCGACGGGACTGACGGTCAGCTTTCCGGTCATGGATTTTTTCGGCATTCGCGCCCGCCGCAAAGCCGAAACCAGCGCGACACTGGCTGAACAGGCTAAGTACGATCAGGTTGTCAACACGCTGAAAACTGAGGACACCCGCGCTCGCATCTTGCTGGATTCCGCCCGCAAAATCGCCGCCAACAACGACATTCAGATCAAAGCCGCACAGGAAACCCTGGAACGCGCCAAAGTCCGTTACGAATACGGGCTGACCAACATTGTCGAAGTCGCCGACGCTCAAAGGTTGGTGGCTCAGGCGGAAATTGACGCTGCTGTATCCAAGCTGGCTGTCTGGCGTGCGATGCTGGCTGGCGCCAAACTGCAGGGCGATTTAGCTTCTTTTCTAAAACAAGCAGCCAGCAGTCGTTGAGCTGCTTGGGCATCAAAAACTTTTCGCCAAAACTTTTGGAGATTGCGTATGAAAACTACTGTTGACCGTCAAACTATTGACCTGTCGGCTTACCCCGACTTGGTCGTGATCTATCTTGGAATGCGAGTGAATTCGCCACGAGGATTGCTGACATTGGCGCGAACTGGCCCAAGGATTCAACAAGCCGTTGATGAAAAACCTGATGGATTGTTGGCGCACGAACAAATCATTTTTGGTCTGTTTCCACCGCACCTTGGCATGCGGCAATACTGGCGAGATTTCGACGCGCTGGAAAAATGGTCGCGACAATTGCCGCATCAGAAATGGTGGCAGGAGTTTTTGCGCGATTCAGGCGGCACTGGGTTTTGGCACGAAACCTATTTTATGCGCGGCGGTATGGAAGCCATTTTCGACGACGTTAAAATCCCGCTCGGCTTTACGCAATTTGCTCAACCACAAACAGCACGCGGTCCAATGTTTTCGTCTCGCAAACGACTGATGAACGAAGAATCGCACGCGGCATCAGTCATCAGCGAAGAAGAACTTTACCGGTAATTACCAACCCATGTGGCTTATCAATACTGCGCTCCGTCGCCCCTTCACAATTCTGGTTCTGGTCATCGGCATCGCGCTGGGTTCCGGCTTGGCCATCAAGCAAATGCCTGTGGATATTTTTCCGAACCTGAATCTGCCGGTGATTTACGTCGCTCAGCCTTATGGCGGGATGGACCCGGCGCAGATGGAAAGCTTTTTCGTTTCCTACTACGAGTATCACTTCCTTTACGTCGCCGGTATTGAACACGTCGAATCACGCTCGATTCAAAACGTAGGCTTGCTCAAACTTTATTTTCATCCCGGAACGGATATGAGTCAGGCACTGGCTCAGGTGATTTCGTATGTCGAACGGTCAAAGGGATTTATGCCTCCGGGAACCGTAAACCCATTCGTGATGAGGTTTGACGCTGGCAGCGTGCCGGTTGGCCAACTGGTGTTTTCCAGCGAAACGCGCGGAGTTGGCGAGATTTCCGACCTGGCACTGTTCCGGGTTCGACCACAGTTTTCAACCTTGCCGGGAGTCAGCGCGCCTCCGCCGTTTGGCGGCAATCAACGCACCGTCATCATTCGCGCTGAGCCGGAAAAGCTGCGCGCGTTTTCCATGTCGCCCGAAGAAGTCGCCAAAGCCATTGCCGCCAGCAATACGATTCTGCCTTCGGGCAACGTTCGCACCGGCGACCTGAACCGGATGGCTCCGATGAACGGAGTGGTGCGTGACATTCAGGAACTGGCCGACGTGCCAATTCGCAATGGAGCCGGAGCAAACGTTTACGTTCGCGACATTGGCCGAGTCGAAAACGGCAGCGACATTTTGACCGGTTACGGTTTGGTCAACGGTCGGCGAACGGTTTACATCCCCGTCACCAAACGTTCTGACGCTTCAACCGTGGACGTGGTCAACAACGTCAAAGCCGCTTTGCCGCGCTTTCAATCGCTGGTTCCCGAAGACATCAAAGTCAGTTTTGAACTGGATCAATCAACCATAGTAAAAAATTCGGTTCGCGGTTTGATTCTGGAAGGCGCGATTGGAGCCTTGCTGACTGGATTGATGGTTCTGCTGTTCCTTCGCAGTTTCCGCAGCGCATTGATAGTTGTTTTGACGATCCCGTTTTCGCTGCTATCAGGCGTAGTCGGTTTGTGGCTAAGCGGGCAAACGATCAACGTCATGACGTTGGGCGGTTTGGCATTGGCCGTGGGTATTCTGGTTGACGAAGCGACGGTCGAAATCGAAAACGTCAACACGCATCTTGCGCGCGGAGAATCGCCGCGCCAGGCCGCATTCAACGCCGCAAGGCAAACCATCGCGCCACGTTTTCTTTCGATGTTGTCGGTGCTGGCGGTCTTCGTGCCTTCGTTTTTCATGACCGGTGTAGCCAGATCGTTGTTCATCCCGCTGACACTTTCAGTCGGCTTTGCGATGCTGGCTTCGTATTTGTTGTCCAGCACGCTGGTTCCTGTGCTGGCGGCATGGCTGCTACGTTCGCACGTAGTTCCGCCTTTAGGCGGCAGCGCTTCCGAATCCAGGCCGATTCCGCCTGAAAGCGGTACTCTAAACGCCTTCGACCGGCTGCGTTCTCGTTATGAATCGTTACTTTCTGGATTGATGAAAGTACGCTGGCCGATTTTTGTGGCTTATGTGTTGATCGCTTTCGGAGTGATTTATCTGGTCGGCGGCGGGCTCGGCACAGACATTTTTCCTGAAGTTGAAACCGGGATGTTTCAGCTTCGATTGCGCGCTCCGGTTGGCACAAGAGTCGAGCGCACCGAAGTAATTGCGCTGAAAGCTCTGGACGCAATCAAAACCGAAACCGGCGACAAAGTAGAGATTTCGCTGGGATACGTGGGCACACAACCCGCCAGCTATCCGATTAACACGATTCATTTGTGGATGAGCGGTTCGCACGAAGCCGTCCTCACCATCGCATTGAAACCCGGATCCGGCATTCGCATCAGCGAACTAAAAGAACGGTTGAGGAAGAAATTACCCGAAGTCATTCCCGGCACTCAATTGTCGTTTGAGGCGGGTGATGTCGTGACAAAGGTCATGAATTTCGGTGCAGCGACTCCAGTTGAAGTCGCCGTCAGCGGCCCGAACCTTGCTGCGAATCGAGGATTTGCCGACAAGCTGCTGGCAGAAATGAAAAAGATTTCGGCGTTGCGTGACCTGCAATTCGATCAGGCTCTGGATTATCCAACCGTAGACATCAAGGTTGACCGCAAACGCGCCGGTCAATTGGGACTGACGATGGAACAGGTCGGGCGTTCACTTGTCGCCGCCACTTCGTCCAGCCGTTTTACTCAACCGACTTACTGGCGCGATCCGGCCAGCGGCACGGCTTATCAGGTTCAAGTAGAAATCCCGCAAGCTCGAATGTCTTCCATCGAAGACGTCCAGAGTGTGCCGGTGAACGCTGCTGGCGGCGCGCACGCGCTGGCCGGTGACGTAGCCGAAATCAGTTACGGCACAACAGTCGGCCAGTACGATCGTTACAACCAGCAACGCATGGTGACGATTATCGGCAACATCTTCGGCAAGGATTTGGGCGGCGTCAGCCGCGAAATTGACGCGGCCATCAAACGCGCTGGCGAAGTTCCGCGCGGAGTGACCGTAGCCGTTCGCGGCCAGATTCCTCCTATGCAGCAAACGCTTTCTGGTTTGCAAACTGGTTTGCTGCTGGCCGTCGCCGTGATCTTTTTGCTGCTGACCGCAAACTTCCAATCGCTGCGCGTTGCTTTGGCGGTTATGGCGATGATTCCTGCGGTTGTTGCCGGAGTCGCCGTGGCGTTGTGGCTGACCGGCACTACGCTGAACGTGCAATCGTTTATGGGCGCGATTATGGCCATAGGAGTTTCAGTGGCGAATGCAATTCTGCTGATTACCTTCGCCGAAAAACGACGGTTGGAAGGCGCTGAATCTGAAATCGCCGCAACCGAAGGCGCGAAAAGCCGTCTGCGTCCAATCCTGATGACCAGCTTTGCGATGATTGCCGGAATGATTCCACTGGCTTTGGCCCTGGGCGAAGGTGGCCAGCAAACCGCGCCATTAGGTCGAGCAGTGATTGGCGGATTGGCGGCTTCGACCCTGGCTGTGCTGGTTGTGTTGCCACTGGTATTTGCCATTGCTCAACGAAAAGCCAGTCGCACGTCGGCTTCGCTGCACCCGGAAATTTTGACAAACAACGAGTAAACGAACGATGAAAAAAATCCTGCTTAGCTTGGCGCTGTTCTTCGCTGCCTGTGGTGGAGCGCCGAAAACTCAACCGCAACCGTCGCCTTCGCCTGCGCCGCAAACTCCGACGGTCAACGTGGTCACGGTGGAATCGCACGAACTCAACCGCCAGTTGAGATTGCCTGGCGAGTTGTTGCCGTTTGAAGAGGTGGCGNAGCCAGTACGATCGTTACAACCAGCAACGCATGGTGACGATTATCGGCAACATCTTCGGCAAGGATTTGGGCGGCGTCAGCCGCGAAATTGACGCGGCCATCAAACGCGCTGGCGAAGTTCCGCGCGGAGTTACCGTCGCAGTTCGCGGCCAGATTCCTCCAATGCAGCAAACGCTTTCGGGTTTGCAAACTGGTTTGCTGCTGGCCGTGGCTGTGATCTTTTTGCTGCTGACCGCAAACTTCCAATCATTGCGCGTGGCTTTGACGGTTATGGCGATGATTCCTGCCGTCGTTGTCGGAGTCGCTGTGGCTTTGTGGTTGACCGGCACGACGTTGAACGTGCAATCGTTTATGGGCGCGATTATGGCCATAGGAGTTTCAGTGGCGAACGCAATTCTGCTGATTACCTTCGCCGAAAAACGAAGACTGGAAGGCGCTGAATCCCAGGCCGCCGCAACCGAAGGCGCGAAAAGCCGTCTGCGTCCAATCCTGATGACCAGCTTTGCGATGATTGCCGGAATGATTCCACTGGCGCTGGCCTTGGGCGAAGGCGGCCAGCAAACCGCGCCGCTGGGACGCGCTGTGATCGGCGGGTTGGCGGCTTCGACTGTGGCTGTGTTGGTTGTGTTGCCGTTGGTGTTTGCAATTGCCCAACGAAAAGCCAGCCGCACGTCGGCTTCGCTGCACCCGGAAATTCTGACAAACAACGAGTAAACGAACGATGAAAAAAATCCTGCTTAGCTTGGCGCTGTTCTTCGCCGCTTGTGGTGGAGCGCCGAAAACTCAACCGCAAACGTCACCTTCGCCTGCGCCGCAAACTCCTACGGTCAACGTCGTCACGGTGGAATCGCACGAACTTAATCGCCAGTTGAGATTGCCCGGTGAGTTGTTGCCGTTTGAAGACGTGGCGATTTACGCCAAACTGCAAAGCTTCGTCGAACAAATCACTGTGGATCGAGGCTCAATGGTCAAACGCGGACAGTTGCTGGCACGGCTCAGAGCGCCGGAACTGGACACGCAGCGCCGCGAAGCCGAAGCTCGCGTCAGCGGCATGCAATCACAAAAGGTCGAAGCTCAGGCTCGCGTGGCTTCCATTCGCGCTCAGCGCATCGAAGCCGAAGCCCGGCTTGCCTCTGAAGAAGCAACGTTCAAACGGATGAAAGCCGCATCGGCTACGCCGGGCGTTGTAGCCGGTAATGATCTGGAAATCGCCGAACGAACCATTGAACAAGCGCGTGCTCGCGTGCAGGCGCTGAACGAAACTGAGCGCGCCGCTCAGGCTCAGATCAAAACTTTCGACGAAAGCGAACGCGCATTGAAAGAAGCCGTCACGTCGGCCTCGAACATCGAAGCTTACCTTCGCATCACTGCGCCGTTTGACGGCGTCATCACCGAACGCAACGCGCATCCTGGAAGTTTGGCTTTGCCAAGCGGCGCGCCTATGCTGCGATTGCAGCAGGTTTCGCGTTTGCGATTGGTCGTTTCAGTTCCCGAAACCGAAGTCTCAGGGATCAATCCCGGAGCTAAACTTAACTTCACGCTTCCGGCTTTTCCCGGAGAAACTTTCAGCGGCACAGTCGCCCGCAACAGCCGTTCGTTGGACGCTAAAACTCGCACAATGCCGATTGAGCTGGATGTGGCAAACCCTGGCGGAAAACTCTCTCCGGGAATGTTCCCTGAAGTTCAGTGGCCGACCAAACGACCTCGGCCTTCGCTGTTTGTCCCACCGACAGCGATTGCCACGACCACAGAACGCAGTTTTATCATCAGGATTAAAGACGGCTCGGCGGAATGGGTGGACGTAAAACGCGGCGCTTCGATGAATCAAAAAGGCGTTGATCTGGTCGAAGTCTTCGGCGATCTGTCGGCAGGTGATACGATAGCCGCGCGCGGAACCGACGAGTTACGCGCCGGAACCAAAGTAAATATCAAACAACCAACTCAACAGGCTCAAGGAGGCAAGTGATGATTTCCAGACGAGAAGCGATAGAAACAATTGCAATGGGCGGTGCGGCTCTGACGATTTCCGGTTTGACGGAAGCTCAGGCACAAACCCATGCTCAACTCAGTGTGCCAGCGGTTTTTGCCGGAGTTCATAAACCAAAACCATTGCCATTTGATCCGGCAAAACTGAAAGGCATTTCAGAAAAGCTGATCAAATCTCACCACGAAAACAATTACACCGGAGCCGTCGGCGCGTTGAATGTCGTCGAAAAGCGCCTGGCAGCAATGGTAGGCGACAAAGACACTCCTGGTTACATCTATGCCGACCTTAAACGCGAAGAACTGGTTCGGACTGGTTCCGTCGTGTTGCACGAACTTTATTTCGCCAATCTGGGCGGAGACGGCAAAGCAGGCGGAGAAGTGCTGAACGCGATCAAAACAGCTTGGGGAAGTTACGAACAATGGGAAGGCGAATTCAGAAAGTCCGCTGCTGGTTTGGCCGGAGGTTCGGGCTGGGTGAATTTCGCGCTCAATTTGCACACAGGCGAACTTCACAATTACTGGGCTTGGGATCACATGCACAACGCGCCGTCGGGCGTAACGCTGCTGGCGTTGGATATGTACGAGCATGCGTACCACATGGATTACGGTTCGGCTGCGGCAAAGTACATTGACGCCTTTATGCTTAACGTAAATTGGGAAGAAGTAAACCGCCGGTTCACTCGCGCGCAGAAGGCTTTGGCCGCTTTGAAGGGATAGAAACGCAAAATTTGGAAGCCCCGTTGACAGCCCAAAGGTCGAATGGCAGAATGCGAATCCTTCAGGCGCGCCCGTAGCTCAGTTGGATAGAGCGTTTGGCTACGAACCAAAAGGTCGCATGTTCGAGTCATGCCGGGCGCATCAAGCAAATCAAAGAAAAAGCCGAGGTGGATGCCTCGGCTTTTTCTTTCATACCGTGTTCTCTTCTCTACGGTGAAAAGAATCAGCCTTACAACCCGGCTTTGCCAAGACCGCCAGAGGCTGCTTAGAGCGTTGCTGCCCTGATGCTCCCGCCAGCATTGTCGCCACGACCATCTTTCGACAGGACTGGTGGGCTGCTACCGGCTGAGCTTTCGGCTTATTGCGTTCGATCATGCTGAAGCTATGCAAGCGGCTGGTGTGGTCATTCGGACGGGCCGGCTTCGGCTACCTTAGCAAGCCTTTGTTTGTCCCACTCTTGCAGATGAGGCGGTAGAGTAATCAGGGTCTATTCATTCTCGCGCTCAAATGCCGATGGCCGAGAAAGCCAGTGCTGGTTGAGCAGCATATCTGCGTAGGGCGGCGGCAATGTTGGTTACTTTCCTCAAGCGAAGCAAAGAAATCACAATGTTGCGGATTGCAGCCATTGCCTGGGGCGCGTGACCGGATCGCACTGTCGAGCGGTCTTCGTCGAAGGTCACGTCGCGCACCCAGTGCAGTTTGTTTTCAATTGTCCAATGGCCACGCCACAGATCATTCAACTGTTGGGCAGTGGCACGTTGTGCCGACAAGGAGGTCACTCCGTAAACGGTTTCTTCGCGGATTTCACCAGTTGTTTTGTTGATCACCGTGCGTTTGAGCTTCATTACTTGGTCAAGCCCCGGCCAGCGGCTCAAGCCCCGCATTGCGCTGGAAGCGGCGATGGTTCTGGTCTCAATTCGCGAGCCGTGCGTGCTGGTCTGGCTCGCTCGACTGACGGTATCAGCCAACGTTGAAGTCTCGAACACCAGTTCAATCTCGCGCCGCAACGTCGGTTGATTCTCTTTGACAACCAGCAGGTAATCGCCGCCCGCATCAAGAATTTGTTGCGCGGTTTCGGTTTGCGTATGCATCGCGTCGGCAGTCACGACCAGACCGGTCAAGACTAATTGTTCAAGCAGGTCGGGCATTTGCCCAATCTCGTTAGTCCGGTCTGTGACTGCGGCTTGAGCCAGCACCGTCGCTAAACGATGCGAGACCGCGCTGAGCAGATACGCACCTTGAGCGCCTTGCTTGATCGCGCCCTTCAGGGCTTTGCCGTCAATCGCGATGGCTTCCAAAGGTTCCGGGACGCCCAAGACGCTTTCTGCCCAAGAGGTGATCGCGCGCTCCAACGCCTCGACATCAATTCCTTTGAACACACGGTGAATCGTGGACTGGCTGGGAGACGCTTGGCGCTTGATGCCTAGTCGACGCAGCCACTTCACTTGCGCCCATAGTTGCGGCCCCATTCGGCAATCGCCGCTTCGCTGCGCGCGCCACACATCATCGCCACACAAGCCAATAGCAAGACCGACAGCAACTTGTACCGAAGACCTTTCGCTTGGCGAAATTCTTCAATTTTTGATAAAGCTTCCTTCAGCGACACCTTTTGTGTGTCCAACGGCGTTCCTCCATTGAATTGGTTTGGTAGCTTTATTCTATGGCAGGAACGCCACTTTCAAAGATCAAGAATGAATAGACCCTGCATAAAAGAAATAGGCTCGTTCTTCTTGTGAATATTGATCTTCGATTACACGGCCTACTACTGTTTCCTGCCGGAGGAAATGCGCCTCTAAAATGTGCGCAGGGAATTGCACGTAAGAAAATACGCGGAAAGGTTACCGACCTGTCTTAATCATTGTTCGCATCGGGTAGAGCAACCCGGCAGGATTCAAGAATTTGATAGCAGTAGCCTTCTGCTTCTAGGCGCTCAGCTTTACCAATAACGAAATCGTAGTTGTGGGCCATTGGGTTTCGCACCTTTTCTAGCAGCGCAAACCTGCGCTCCCAATCATCCGAATTGCCTTGCAGGAAGGGCGAAAACTCTGCCCATTCAGCATTGATAAATTGCCATAGATCTTTCGTAAAGGTGAAATCTAGCAGATTACTAAGCGCTTGCTGTCCAAACTCACTCTCCTGACGCTTCTGCGTTTTCTTACATCTATCAACAATTTTTCTGATATCGGTGCTGTGCTTGGCTGCT
>JBGAPB010000052.1:0-22675 GCA_044221525.1 Blastocatellia bacterium
TCCGGTTGTGCCGTTGAAACTTTTCAACTCAGGCGTGGATAACAACAAAGCTTTGATGATGATGCCGGGCGCGCCTGATGGTCATTATTCCTTAACCGCGCAGAATGGCTCGGTTACGCCGTCAGTCTTTATTGCGCCAGCCAATGGTTGGGTGACGAGTTCGGTGGCGCGTTGGATTAGCAGGTCTGGCGCCGCGACGGCGGCGTTCCGTTACACCACTCAATTCGAGCTGTCTGGCTGTGAGTTGAACAGTGTTTCGATCAAGGGGCAGTTTGCCGCCAGTCAGAGCGGACAACTGTTCCTAAACAACAACGCGACTCCAATCGCGCAGACGGCCGCAAATGGAGCGCTCAGCTTCACCACGTTCACAATTACCAGCGGATTCCAGGCGGGGCCGAACACGCTGACTTTTGTGACAGCCGCTGGCGCTCAACAAACCGGCCTGCTGGTTGAATTCACCGAAGCCACGGCGCGTTGTTGCCAATGCCAATCCGTCACGATTGGGACAGCCTCTTTGCCAGTCGGCAACCGAGATCAAGCCTATGAACCAGCCACGCTGACGGCCAGCGGCGGAACGGCTCCGTACACTTATTCGGTCATCGGTAGCGGATTGCCTGCGGGGATGAGCTTGTCTTCAGCCGGAGCAATTTCAGGGACTCCGACTGCGGCAGGCAATTTCGTCGTCAAGGTGTTGGTGGTTGACGCAATGGGCTGCACGGGTGTGCGTCAGTATGATTTGAGGATTAGGCGGCGACTGGTTTCATACTCGACCAGCGTCTTCCCATCTTCCAACTTTTCAGGCGAACAAACTACATCAACCTTGTCAGTCACCGTCACTCTTACCGCTACTTCGCTTGAGCGTCGGTGGAAATTTAGCGGCACACCTACAAGCGTAAGCGGCTCTGCATTGCAGTCTTCCGGGCTGAGCAATCCACGCGCTTTCATTGGGCCAGATGCAGCCAGTGGACAGTTAATCGTCAACAACACTCAAGCCGCGCAAAACCGGTTAGGGTTGGAAATTATCATGCCGCCAGGGCAAACGGTTGGCAGCGGAGACAAGCACGTGTTCACGTTGCTGTATGACATTGCGCCTAACGCCATTGGGTCTCGATTCGGCTTTGAGTTCAGTGATGATCCAGTGTCGCGCGGGATTTTTGATGTCAACGGCAATTCGCTCCCGGCGGATTTTTCGGCTCCGCAATTTGTGCTGGCTCCATCGGTGGCCAACGTTTCCGCAGCCAGTTACCTGGGCGGAGCGGTAGCGGCAGAAGAAATCGTTTCAGCGTTTGGCGTCAAGCTGGCGACTGCTACGGTAGCGGCCAGCTCTGTTCCGCTGCCGACAATGCTCGCTGGAACTACGGTCAAGGTGAAAGACAGCGCGAACGTCGAACGATTTGCTCCGCTGTTTTTCGTAGCTCCAACGCAAATCAATTACCTGATTCCGGCTGGGACTGCGCCCGGCAATGCCACGGTGCTGGTCACCAGCGGAGACGGAACAGTGTCAGGCAGTGTGGTTGAAATCGCCGGTGTGGCTCCGGGAATTTTCGTCGCCGACGCCAGCGGGCGGGGATTGCCCGCAGCCAACGCTCTGACCTTCCGCGCGGATGGTTCTTCCGGTTCCGCGGCTGTCGCCCGGTTCGATACGGCCAGCAACAAATTCGTAGCCGTGCCGATTGATCTGGGAACGATTACGGATCGCGTCTTCCTGTCGCTGTTTGCCACCGGAGTTCGTAAACGCACTTCGCTGGACAACGTGCGAGCAATCATCGGCGGAGCCGAAGCCCCGGTCTTCTTTGCCGGAGACCAGGGTGGCTTTGCCGGCCTTGATCAAATCAACATCGAAATTCCGCGCTCACTGGCCGGGAGCGGATTGGTTGATGTGACTTTGATCGTGGACGGCCAAATCACCAACGTTGTTCAGGTCAACATTCGCTGACTGATGATGAAGGGAGAAGCAGAGCTTTTCGCTTCTCTCTTCAATCCCCTAAAAAGTTTTCTCAAAACTCCAAAGGGGCGATCTGTGACACAGATCACCCCTTTGGAATTTTGTCCTTTCATTTCTATAAACAGCGGTGCCACTTAAAACATTGCTCGCTCCCCAAAATTATCCCTAACCTGCCTTGCTTTTCGCTCGCTGCCCGGTGCTATAATCCGCGCCTTCGTTGGCAACCTGTGCCGGAAAAACAATGAAAAAGAAGAATCAACTTTCATGGTTGATGCGTCGCCGCATTCCTCAAAAAGCCCGGTTCATCATTGCTTCGTTTACGTTTGCGGCTCTGACTACGCTGTTCGCTTCTCACTTTCCATTGTCTGTGGTTCCTGCTTATCGCCCCGGTGAAGTGGCTGTGACCGACATAGTCGTTCCGGCAGACCTGATTGCCAGAATCGAAGCCCGCGCCGGCAGTTTTCCCATTCAACTTAGCCGCAATCCTGTGTTGCTGCACGCGGGCGAAACAATCACACCAGACAAACTCCCGTTGATTGAAAGCATTCGCGGCTATCAACTGGCTCAGCGCAATCCGAAGCACTTGTTGGGATTGCTGGCGCTGATTGGGCTGATGTTTTTTGCTTTATACAAATCCGCGCTGGCCAGTCAATCGTCGCGGCTTGGGCCTCGGACTGCTTTTTGGGTGGCAAGTTCGGCGCTGATGATTCAAACCTTCATTGTGCGCGTCGGCATGTTTGGAGCTTCAGTGCTGGGAACTCGCCCGGAGGCAATGCAATTCGGCGGCATCTTTGAATTCGGTTTTGCGATTCCGTTTGCGGGTTGCTCACTGATTCTCTCGCTTCTGATCGGCAGCCAGGCGGCTCTGGTGGCAGGATTGATGAGCGCAATTCTGGTCGGATTCACCGCGCCCAGCGGAATGGCTTTTGTCGCTTTTGCCCTGGGCGGATCGGTGACGGCGATTTACAGCGTGCAGCGTTACAAAACCCGCAACGCCATCATCATTGCCAGCACCGCTGTCGGTTGCGTTAACGTACTGATGGGATTGGCCGCGGTTTTGATTGCGGAGCAAGCCTGGAACTGGCAACGAGTCATTGGCGGAGTCATGGCCGGATTGGTCGGCGCAGTTCTGACCGCTGGAGCGGCCAGCTTTGCAATTCCAGTTTACGAATCGGCTTTCGACATCCTGACCGACATGAAGTTGCTGGAATTGTCGAACGCCGACAACCCGCTGTTACAGCAATTGGCGATTCGGACTCCGGGGACAAATCATCATTCGTTTATGGTCGCGGTACTGGCCGAAGAAGCTGCCAAAGCAATCGGAGCCAATGCCCTGCTGGCGCGAACCGGCTGCCTTTACCACGACATTGGCAAGCTGTCGGCTCCGAACATGTACATCGAAAATCAGAAGGGCGGCCCGAACCCTCACGACACTCGCCCGCCGATTTCCAGCGCACGGATCATTGCCAGCCACGTAACTCAAGGAATCGAAATGGCGCGCGAAGCCAATTTGCCTCCGCAGATAATTGACTTCATACCCCAACATCACGGCACGCGAGTTCTGGCGTATTTCTACCACAAGGCTAAATCCCAGGCCGAAGCGCGTGGCGAAACCGTCAACATCGAAGATTTCCGCTATCCTGGCCCAAAACCTCAAACCCGCGAAGCCGTCATTTTGATGCTGGCCGACGGGTCAGAAGCCGCAGTCCGTTCGCTGGATGAACAGACGCCTGAAAACATACAGGCCATAGTCAAAAAGATCGCCGACACAGTTGTTTCCGACGGACAACTGGACGAAAGCAATGTCACGATGCGCGAACTGACAGTAATCCGCGAATGCCTGATTAACACTCTGATCAACGTTTACCACGACCGTATCAGCTATCCAGGTTTCAATCCTCCGAGCGAAGCCGAAAAAGCCAGTGAAGCCGAAAAAGAAATACGGAAGGTGGAGTTAAGCAGCAGCGCGGTTGCCGGACAATAGACGACTTGCCGTAACCGCGCGCCGTAAGCAATGCGCAGCAGATGACTATTGAAATTCCAGACCCGTCTTTGGTTTTGCTGATCGGATCGTCCGGCGCAGGCAAATCCACTTTTGCCGCTCGTCACTTTCAGCCGACCGAAATCATTTCCTCCGACCGTTGCCGAGCCATGATCTGCGACGACGAAAGCGACCAAACTATTAACTCCGAAACATTCGGTTTGGTGCATTACATTGCCCGGTTGAGATTGCAGCAGCAAAGATTGACTGTGGTTGACGCCACCAATTTGCAGTTTCGCGCACGGCGGCCTTTGCTCAGAATGGCGCGCGCCCATCGAATCCCAATTGTCGCCATCGTTTTCCAGGTTCCATTGGAAACCTGTCTGGAGCAAAACCAATCTCGCCCCAAACGTCAGGTTGGCCAAGAAGTGCTGGCGCTACACCAGCAACAACTCAACTCAACACTCTCAAGATTAGATCGTGAAGGTTATTATCAAATTTATGTAGTTGAAAAATCTGATTTGGACAGCTTGGCCGTCAGAAAATTAAGGCGCGCGACTGAGGGTGGCTCGGACTAACTACCAGCCAGTTATCGTCTCAAACATTAAAACCGCTCTGTTTTCATAATTTACAACTGAAAAGTCTGGAAGAATTTTGGGATTGAAACTGTTACGTGTGTGCCTAGCAAAGAATAGCTAGGGGCCAGGGCGGGCTGTCCGGGGGCTGAGGCACCAGGCTCGTTGATGGCCCGCTCCTTGTTATTTACCCCGTCTTGCCTGGTTTGTTTTTGTCATTATTTGACCCCGACCCCGCACCTGGCCCCGAAGTACTTGTTTGAGGCTTTGCCTGGAACAACGATTTATACGCCGTCGTCGCTTTTCGCAGTTCAAGCCACTGGGCGAACACTCCCGGTGTCTGTAACCAAATGACCAACCATTGCGTGACCTCCCCCATTTCGTCACGCTGACGGTCGGTCAGTTTTGGTGACTGGGAAAGCGCGGCGGTTTGTTGTTTTAACCTCAAAGCCGCCGACTGCGCGAAACGAACTCCTGTTCGATCACCTGCCTGCTGAAATTCTCTAAACAATTCGTCAATTCGCCGCAATGTGGCTTCTGCTTCATCAAGCGTGCCGCAATCCGTCAAACCTCGAAAAAGCGATTCGTACTTTTCCGTCGGCGAATCCATTCTGAAGATTTGATCGAACCGAACAGGCAATTCTTCCAGATTCAGGATACGAGCGATTTCAGCAGGCTGCATCGCTCCACCTTCGCCGTATTCGGCGATCAAGGCCTGATTGATGATGCCAATTTCGCGCGCGGTGACTTCGCCCATGGCCTCGCGGTCATAAATTTCCAGAACCATTTCTTGTTTGGTTGGGCGTTTCATTTGTCGGTGGTTGGTAGTCGGTGGTCGGTGGTCGGCGAATTTTCAACCGGCCACCGTCAATCAATCACCGATTACCATTCGTTCGTTTCACGCTTTCGATGAAAATTTCATTCAGTGAAGGCGCAACCAGTTCAAATCGAATGATGCGCGCTCCGCTGGTCAACAAATGCTGCAGCAAGCCTTGCGGGTCGCCGTGATCTGTCAAAATGACTTCGGTGTAATCGCGGCGCCGGGTGATTTGTTTTACCGCCGGGTGAGAGTTCAAGGCCGCTTCAAAGTTTTCGCCGTCAATCGCCACGTACCGCCAGCCGAAACCGCGTTTGATCTGACGCACCGGCCCGCCCAAAATTTTCTGCCCGCGATTTATCAAACAGATTTCGTCACACAGCTCTTCAGCCTGCTCCATCAGATGAGTCGAAAAGATGATCGTCTTGTTCTGCTGCTTCAATTCCTGGACGACTTCTTTCAACAAACCGGCGCTGACCGGGTCGAGCCCCGAAAAGGGTTCATCCAGAATAACCAATTCAGGTTCGTGCAGGATGGTCGAAACGAACTGAATCTTTTGCTGCATTCCTTTCGACAACTCTTCCCATTTTTTCTGCTTCCAGGCGGACATTTCGATTCGTTCCAGCCAGCGGTCAATGCGCTTTTCGGCTTCGGCGCGCGGCAAGCCTTTCAGTTCGGCGAAAAAAACCAGTTGATCGCCGACTTTCATCTTTTTGTACAAACCGCGATCTTCGGGTAGATAGCCGACTCGCTCCTGCAACTTTTCGGAGTTGTGAGACGCCATGGGCTGACCGAACAGGCGAATTTCACCGGCGTCCGGCATGGTGATGTTGACGATCATTCGAATCGTCGTTGATTTGCCTGCGCCATTCGGCCCCAGCAAACCGAAAATGCTGCCTTCTTTTACTTCCAGCGAAAGGTCGTTGACGGCGACAAAATCACCGTAACTTTTGCGGATTTGATGAACGGAGATTGCGTTGGACATAGGTTTTGATTGTTGAGTAGGTTTAAAGCAAGCGAATGCTACTTCAGGCAAATGAGATTGCCAACTCCACACTCAACTTGGATAATGCGGCTTTGATTTACGACTTTACTTATCTGGAGGATAGCAATGGCCAGCACAGCAACCGCTAGTTTTCGTTTGCCAGACTCACTACCACGAGACCGCGCAGTTGAGCTTGATTTGGTCGAGGGCGTGTTGATCTTCCGTGCTTCGCAAACTGCCAAAGATAGGATAGAGGCTCTTTTGGAAAAGCAACGCTCCTCTGGATTGACCGAAGCCGAAGAAAACGAATTAGATCGGTACGAGGAGCTTGATGATTACCTGAGTCTGCATAACCGACTCACTCGAAATCATTTTCTGGCAGAACAGGGTAAGATTGGTGGCTAGCAAAATCTCGGCAGATATTCAGCAACTCATCCGCCTGCGTGCCAACTTTTTGTGTGAGTATTGCCACGCTCACGAAAGTTGGCAGCACATTCCATTTACTTTTGACCATCTCATTCCAAAAAGTGCTGGTGGTAAGACGAATCTGGAAAATCTGGCGCTAGCTTGTTTCCACTGCAATCGTCGCAAATCCGACAAACAATCGGCCATTGACCCATTGACCCAACAAATCACCCCGATTTTTAATCCGCGCCTGCACCAATGGCTGGAGCATTTCATCTGGTCAGAAAACGGTCTGAGAATCATTCCGTTGACTGAGATTGGGCGCGCTACAGAGGCGTTGTTGGACCTCAATCGTGAACGAATTCTTCGGATCCGAGCAGCCGACTTGAAAGTGAAACGTCATCCTCCAGAAAATGACCCGATTCAAGCGATACGGCCACTTTGAATATGGTCGTGGGTAAATCAACAGTATTTCGACTCGACGCTTGTCTCGACGCTCGGCTATAATCACGCCCGGTTCAATGCTTCCAAATTCCGAATCCCCTGACCTTTTCTGCAAGTGAGTGCGAGAAAAACCTGATGGCTAGTTTCCGAATCAGAACGCCAGCCGAATATCTGAAGCTTCTGTGGCGGCGTCGTTATTTTGTATTGGTTCCCGCGTTGATCGTCACCGGCGCGCTGGGTTATTCGATCAACAAACTTCCGAACGTTTACGAATCGCGCACCACCATCATAGTTGACCCGCCGAAGGTTTCGGCCAGTTATGTCCAGCCTGTCAATCAGATTGATTTGAACTCGCGGCTCAACTCCATTCAAAAACAGGTCACCAGCCGGACGGAGCTTCAAAGACTGATCAACCGTTACAACCTTTACCCGGAATTGATGGCTCGCTCGACGCCGATCGAACTGGTGATTGACGAAATGAACCGGTTCATTTACGTCCAACCATACAGCGCGGCATCCGGCATTTACGCTTTTCAAATTTCCTATCGCGGCCCTGACCCGCGAACCGTCCGCGACGTGACGGCTGAACTGGCTGCGCGATTCATTGACGCCAACTCCGACGAAACCCGTCGCCAGGTTTACACCACGATTGATTTGCTGGAAGGCCGCATCAACGAAGTCAAAACCGAACTGGAGAAGATCGAATCGGCGCGAGCCGGTTTTCTGGTCACCAATCCCGACGCCGTCAGCGGTCAGGAACAGAACATGCTGGGCCAGATGAATTCCCTGAGCATGATTCGCCAGTCGCAACAGAACTCTGTTGATTCGCTCCGCAGCCAGATCACCATGAGCGAACAGGTGCTGGGCAATCTAAAAACTCAGGATAACGTCGAGCCTGACGCTCCGCTGGCCGCCGGACAAATCGAAGGCCAATTGCGCTCCAGGCGCGCCGAATACGAAGCCCAGATGAAACAATTGCTGATTACTTACACGGAAAAATATCCTGAAGTCATCAAGCTTAAAGTGCAGATTGATTCGGTCAACCGCGAACTTGAAGACCTGAAAAACAAAACCGAACAGGAACGTCTGGCCAAACGCGCAGCGCGAACGAACAATCCGCAAATCGCGCAACTCGACATCAAACTCACTTCCGACCGCCGAGACCTGCAACGCAAAGAAGCCGAGCTTGAACAAACCAACCGCCAGTTGGCCGAGTTGCAAGGCCGGTTGCGGCATTCGCCGATTTTGGCGACCGAAGCGACCAAGATCGAACGCGATTACAACACCCTGCGAAAACGTTACGAAGATTTGCTTTCAATGCGCGACAACGCGCGGTTTGGCGCAAAGGTCATCAACGATTTCAGCGGAGAAACATTCCGCATGGCCGACCCGGCGAATCTGCCCGAAGCTCCATCATCGCCAAAACGAAACATGCTTTACCCTATGGCGCTGCTCTTGGGGTTACTGACAGGTTTGATCGCCGCCGCCGCCATCGAAGCCCGCGCCTTGCTGACAATCCGCGACGCACGAGACGTGACTCATTACACACAACTGCCGCTGCTGATTACCGTGCCGAAAATTACGACTGAACAGGAGCTACGCCGACAAACAATGCTGATCGCGGCAAAGGTTTTCGGCTTGATCGTGTTTGTGCCGCTGGCCACGTTCTTGCTTTACCACGGAATAAAAATCTCGCGTGTGCTGAGTATGGTGACGGGAAGCTACTAACCGGAGTTAGGGGACGGGGGTTGGGAGATAGCAGAACCAACCTCCGTCTCCTACCTCCCAACTCCAATTATGTATCTGCAATTTTACGGACTCCGCGACATTCCATTTAGCCTGACACCTGACCCGCGCTTTCTTTACTTCACGGCCAGTCACCGCGAAGTGATGGCGAATTTGCATTACGGCATTCAGCACGGCAAAGGTTTGATCGTGGCGACGGGCGAAGTCGGAACCGGGAAAACTACGATGTTGCGGGCGATGATTTCGCGTCTGGATCGTAGCGTGTTGACTTCATACATTTTCAATCCGGGTTTGACCGTGCCGGAGCTTTACCAGCATCTGGGTGCCGATTTCGGATTTGCGCCTTACACGTCGAAAGCTGACGCACTGCAAAAGTTCGGGCGTTTGCTGATGATGAGACACTCGCGCGGATTGAGAACCGTGCTGGTGGTTGACGAAGCTCAAGGGTTGTCGCGCGAATTGTTGGAAGAAATCCGGCTGCTGCTGAACTTTGAAACTTACACCGAGAAGCAGTTGCAAATCGTCCTGACCGGCCAGCCTGAATTGCGAGCTTTGCTGAACAGCGCCGACTTGCGGCAGTTGAAACAACGAATCAGCCTGCGATGCGAGATCAAGCCGATCAAGGCCGACGAAGTTTCCCCGTACATTCGTACTCGACTGAAAGTGGCCGGAGCCAACAGGCTGGATTTGTTTACGGCTGACGCAGTTGCTTTGATTTACAGGGCTTCGGAAGGAATTCCGCGTTTGATAAACAACATCTGCGACAACGCGCTGTTGAACGGTTATGCTGCCAGCACGCGAACGATCAACGCCGAAATTATTTCAGAAGTCGCGGAGTCGCTGGATTTACTGCAACCAATGATCGAAGACGATCCGTTGCAGGTCATGTCGGGTTCACTGCCGCCTATGCCCGTGATGCGAAATGAAATCGTGATGAACTGGCAGCCCGAGCCTGAAATGCCGGAATTCGACGATCCGCGATTGAGCGTGCAGAAATCTTCGCGCCGACGTTCACAACGACGCAAAGGCGCTCACCAAGATCAACCGCCGCGAACCGGCGAACCGGTGCAACTGAAAGTTGTTCCGTCGCAAACAGATGATGTTGAAGAGAATTTGAAAACCGGTTGAACGCGTTCAGAGTTCACGCTTCAGCGTGTCAAAACTGAAACAGGCACGCTGAAGCGTGAACTCTGAACAATCCTTATGAGTAAAGTTTTCGAGGCGCTATTGCGCCAGCAACAAAACGAACAGAATGGCAAAGTGGCGCGAGACCCGTTGGCTGAGGAAACCGGTACGCCCGACGGTTTAACGGAAAATAGCGACGAACATTTTGACCAAACGAATTTTGAGCTACCTTCGGTAATTGGCGCTCCAATCGGCCCACGCTCGAACGAAGGCGCACTCTTTTCGGCTTTCAACGACCATTCGACGAATGACGGTTCGCAAACTCCTTCTCCCAATCCGGTAAATGAAAACGGCAACTCAGCAAGGCAATCCAACCCGGTCGTTTCCGCCAAAGCTGAATCTACAAACGGCAAAGCCGCTGCTGAAACCCGTCGCCCTGTGTCGCCTGCTCTTGTTGATTCACGTGCTGTCGCTGAAAAGCTGAGGAAATCTCCGCCGGTTATTAGACAGGCTCCGGCAGAGCCGGAAATTCCAAATCCGAAATCTCAAATTTCAAACCCGGAGTTTGAAGACTCAACTCCCAACTCCCAACTCCCAACTCCCGAACTGGAAAAGCGTCAGCACGAAGTCCCGGTCGAACCGATTCTGCAATCGCGACTGCATCCCAGGCTGATTCTGCTGACTGATCCGCAAGCGCCCGAATGCGAACAGTACCGCACTTTGCGAACCCAGCTTTTTCACGCGGCTGAAAAGAAAAAAACTCAGGTCGTCACCGTCACCAGCACACTGGCTGGCGAAGGCAAAACTTCGACAACCATCAATTTGGGCTTGGCCATCGCGCAGTCCAAAGAAAAGCGTGTCTTGATAATTGACGGCGATTTGCGAAGGCCAAACGTGGCCGCTTATCTGGGAACACGAGCCAAGGCCGGTTTCGGCGAAGCTCTGAGCGGCGAAGGCAATCCACTCGACCTGCTTTTCACCATCGAAGGTCACGAACTTTATCTGCTGGCCGTCAGCCGCGAATCTTCAAATCCGACCGAGTTGCTGTCCAGCGAACGGTTGGCCGAAATGATCGCTGAACTGCGAAAATACTTTGATTTCATACTGATTGATTCCCCTCCGGTTTTGCCGTTTGCCGACGCTCAGTTACTGGCCAATCACGCCGACGCCGTTATGTTGGTCGTGCGCTCAGGGATGGCTCAGTACAACACCATCGAAAAGGCCATTGAATCCTTGCCCGCAGGTAAAATGCTCGGCGTGGTTCTGAACGACGCTGAACTGACCGAAGAAGCCGGATATTACGATTATTACTACAATTACAACCAAAAAGACCGCCGCCGCCCGTGGTGGCAAAAACTGCTGCGCCCCATCCGAAATACCAATTTAGGAAGGAAGCTGAAGCTGTAGCCTGGTCAGGTGAAACCAGATTCGCCAATGATAGCGGCGATTACTGGCCACCAACCATCAACCGCCAGCCAACAATATCAAGTGATTCGTCAAAACATCTGGATTAAAACTGTAACTCTGGTTCTGGTAGAAGCCGGAATCGTATTTTCGTTTGTGACCTTGGGTCTTTACCTGCGTTTCCCTGACCATTTCAGTTCGATTTTTTTCGAGCAACGCGGCATCTATAAAATCGCCCTGCCGATGGGTGTCAGCCAGATCATCTTTTACCTGTTCGATCTTTACGACGTAGCCAAACCCAGGTTAAGACGCGAACTATTGACCGATCTGTTCCAGGCAGTCGGCGTGGTGCTGATGGTATTGGGCGCGATATTTTTTCTTCGTCCGACGCTGTTGCTTGGTTATTTGCAGGAAACCGAAGGCTCGCTTCTGGTTCGTTATGGCAATGGCGTGCCGGTAATTGCATTGATTTCCGCCTTGATTCTGATGACTTTCTGGCGGCTGGGCATTCATTGGGTTATGCGGAACCCTATGCTGGGCGACCGCCTATTGATCGTCGGCACAGACAAGCTGGCCGTCGAAGTTGCGCACGAAGCCATGCTGCGCCGGGACCTGGGTTACAAAGTCGCTGGTTATATTTCGGAAGACCCCAAGCTGGTGGGAACCAGCATTATCAGTCATGGCAATTCACCTGATTTTGGCCAGACTTCTTTTTCGCGCGAAGTTTTGGGCGCAGTTGATGATTTGAATCGAATTGTCGAGACGGAAAAGATTGATCGCGTCGTCGTCGCTTTGCAGGACAGGCGAGGCCATATGCCTGTAGATCAATTGCTGAAAATTCGCTTGCAAGGACAAGCCGCCATAGAGGAAGGCACGGCTCTTTACGAAAAGCTGACCGGCAAAATCAGCGTCGAGATGTTGCGGCCAAGCTGGATCATTTTCTCTGGCGGCGGCAAACGCAGCACCGTATGGGGCATCATCCGCCGTTTGTTCAATTTGCTGATGGCGGCTATTGGCGTTGTGTTTTCGCTGCCATTGGCGGTCTTTGCCGCCATTGCCATCAAGCTGGATTCGCCCGGCCCTATTTTTTACACTCAGGAGCGCGTAGGCAAAAACGGTCGCACATTCAAGATCATCAAGTTTCGCTCCATGCGTCAGGACGCCGAAAAAGGTGGAGTCGCGCAATGGGCGACCGAACGAGACCCGCGCATCACTCGCATCGGCAACTTCCTGCGAAAAACGCGGATTGACGAAATCCCTCAGTTCATCAACATTCTGCGCGGTGACATGAGTTTCGTCGGGCCACGCGCCGAAAGGCCTGTGTTTGTTGAGCAGCTGAGCGAGCAGATTCCGTTTTTCGCACAACGGCATCTGGTCGAACCGGGGCTGACCGGCTGGGCGCAGGTCAATTACGGTTACGGCGCATCGGTGGAAGACTCGATGCAAAAATTGCAGTACGATCTGTACTACATCAAAAACGTCTCGCTGCTGTTCGACATCTGGATCATGTTCAAAACGATCAAAGTCGTGATGTTCGGTTATGGGAGGTAGCTGATGAAAACAGTTCGAAGTCATTTTTTCTGCTCGCTGCTGGCGTTGATGATTGGCGCAAGTTTCAGTTTTGCTCAATCCGATTTGGACAAAGCGCCGAAGCCGCAGGAAACCAAAACCGCAGACAAGAAAACCACCGCCCCTCAATCTAAAACCATCTCTGACGCCGATCGCCAGTCGCTTCGCCGCGAAAGCGAATCTGAGGAAGAAGCGGCGATTCTGCCTTACATCAACAATTTTTTTGCGACTACGCGGCTTGGCCCCGAAGACGTCATTTCGGTGGATGTTTTCGATCAACCGAATTACTCGCGCGCCAACCTGATCGTTCCGCCTAGCGGGCGCATCAGTTATCCGTTGATAGGCCACATCGTCATCGCCGGTCGCACCATTGAAGAATTGGAAAAAGAGTTCACCGAAAAGCTGTCCGAATATATTCGTGAGCCTAAAGTTTCCATTCAGATCGCCCAGGTTCACAGCATGAAGTTCATGGTGATTGGCGATGTGGCTCAGCCTGGAATTTACGAAATGACCAGGCGCATGACCGTCACCGAAGCTCTGGCAAAAGCAGGTTACGTCACTCGTTACGGCGACCTGTCGAAAGTCGCTGTGCTCAGAATGCAGAAAGAAGGCGGCACAGCAGCCGTTCCAGTAAATATGAAAGAAGTAGAGCGAGGCAAAGCTCAGGACGTTTATCTAATTCCGGGCGATACGATTGTCGTGCCCGGCAATAAGTTCAAAACGATTGACAAGCTGATGACCGTCACCACTTTGGGTTACTGGATGCGCATCATTGTGCGGTAAAAGCAGAGTCAATTGGGGAAAGACGCATGAAGATCGAAAAGGCAATCCCTCTCCTCGCCGCGATAGCGGCGTTTGAATTTAGCCGTGGGTTTTCAACCCACGGTAAAGGACGACAGTTGCCTTTCGTCGCGTCAGCGACGATTGAATTCAGCCGTCGCTACGCGACGTGGGATTTCTTTTCGCGTCACCCGGCGTTGAAACGCCGGGCTAAATTCAACCGCCGCTCTGCGGCGAAGAACAGGCTTAACTGCTTCAGGATAAAAGTAATAACCACACTATTATTCCTGCTCATCCCGTTTTTTTCGTTTTTCCAAACCGGAGATTTCGCGGCTGCTTCTCCGCAGCCGGCGACGCAACAACCTGGCTGGATTCAGCAATCCAGCGGAGTTATTTCAAAGCTAAACGCAGTCTTTTTCGTTGACCGCCAGCGCGGATGGATTGCGGGCAGCAACGGAATGTTAATCGCCACCGAAAACGGCGGCCAAAGCTGGCAACCGGTGTTGCTGCCGCCGAAAATGAAAAAGGAACCGCTGCTGGATTTGTGGGCCTTTGATGAAAAGCGATTGCTGGCGCTGGGTGAATTCGGTTTGTTCAATCGCCGCCCTGACATTCAGTGGCAGGACAGAATCTTCCTGCTTCGCACTGAAGATCGCGGCGCGTTGTGGCTGGACACTCAAATGGCGCGGCCCCCGTTGCAACCGAACCAAACGCTGACGATCAAAAAAACTACCAAAGACACACTGGAAATCGAAGAGCCAAAACCTCCGCCCGACCCGGTTTTGCTGCGAATGGCTTTTGCCAATACTCGCGTCGGCTGGGCGGTTGGAGAACTCGGCACGATTCAAAACACGATTGACGGTGGAGCGACCTGGAAGCTGCAAACCATTCAATCACGCAAAATCCTCAACGACATTTCGACTATTGACGGCATACAGAATTCCTGGCTGGCCTGGATCGTTGGCGCTGGCGGTTTTGCCATTCACACAGACGACGGCGGACAAAGCTGGAAAGAACAAACAACCGGCGTGACTGCAAGTTTGCATGCGGTTCATTTCGTTGACGCCAAACGCGGCTGGGCTGTTGGCAACGGCGGAGTAATCCTTTCAACAACGAACGGCGGCGCTCGCTGGCAACAGCAAAACTCCGGCACACAGCAAAACTTGAACGACGTTTTTTTCGCCAGCGTCAAAGAGGGTTGGCCAAGGGAAGGTTGGGTCGCCGGTGATCGTGGAACCTTGCTGCACACAACCGACGGCGGCGATAGCTGGAACGAAGAAGCGCCGGGCACTCGGTCAAATTTGTTGCGATTGTTTTTCGTCGCACCGGATTGCGGATGGGTGGTCGGCACAAACGGCGCAGTTTTCAGCTACGGTTTGAAAGATGCCGAACGCCCAGCTCTGAAAAAAACCGAATAGCAATGAACACTCAATCACCAATCAAACCGGAATCCGATCAACTGACTTACGGCAGCTATCTGCGCGTGGAAGATTTGATCAGCCTGCAACAGACGCAATCCACGCCGCCGCATCACGACGAACTTTTGTTCATCATCATCCACCAAACTTACGAATTGTGGTTCAAACAACTGCTGCATGAGCTGGACGCCATCGTCGCCAATTTGCGTTCCGCAGCGGACAATCCAGACTCTGACGAAGTTTACGAAGCCGCGCGTTTGTTGCGCCGTTCGACAGAAATCGCTCGTGTGCTGGTTGAACAATTCACCATTCTGGAAACCATGCTGCCGACTCACTTTCTGGCTTTCCGCGACAAACTGCGCCCGGCCAGCGGATTTCAATCCGAACAGTTCCGCGAAATCGAATTCCTGTGCGGGATGAAAGACGAAAAGATGCTGCGCTTTCACGAAGCTTCGCCGGGAATGCAGGCGCAGCTTGAACGGCGATTGCGCGAACCTTCGTTGCGCGATGTGTTTTTTGACGCTCTGACTTCGCTCGGCGTCATGCCTGAACTGCCTGACAACGCCAACGACGAAGAAAAGTTCAAAGCTCGCGCCCGGGCGATCCTGGCCGTTTACCGAGACGAACGCCGTAATCGAGATTGGATTGATGTTTGCGAACGGCTGACCGAATTCGATGAACTGATTGTCAGTTGGCGATTGCGCCACATTCAAATGGTCGAACGAACCATCGGCGTCCGTCTGGGAACCGGCGGCAGCAGTGGCGCTTCGTATTTGAAGATGACGCTGGACAAAAAATTCTTTCCCGAATTGTGGGAAGCCCGAACAATGCTGACAGAGGCTTGAAACCTGTCACCAAACACCTGCCACCTAACATCTGAACATGAAACTTGCCATTCTCGACATTGACGGAACACTGACCGACACCAGCCACGTAGACACGATCTGCTTCACGCGCGCCGTGGCCGAAACTCATGGAGTGACCGACATTGGAGCTTCGTGGACGAATTGCCCGCACGTCAGCGACTCAGGCGTCGCGCACCAAATCTTTCTGGATCATTTCAATCGTGAACCTACGGATGAAGACTTGTCTCCGCTGAAAACTCGATTCTTCGATTTGCTGCATCAGCATCACGAACTGGACGCGACGCATTTCGCCGAAATCCCAGGAGCGCGACAAATGGTCACGCAACTTGAGCAAAAAAATGATTGGGTGATTACGATTGCCACTGGCTGTTGGCAAGGTTCGGCGAAAATGAAGCTGGCCGCCGCCGGAATTGAGCTTGGGCGCTTCCCCGGCGGATTTGCTGAAGACTCTCGCCCGCGCGAAGGCATTGTACAGGCTGCAATTGATCGCGCTCGGCAGCATTACGGCATCAATCAATTTGCCAAAGTGGTTTCAGTCGGCGATGGTTTGTGGGATGTGCGAACCGCCGCTAATTTAGGTTTGGATTTCGTTGGCATCGCCAGCGGCGAACGCGCCGTGGCTTTGAACCAAGCCGGAGCGCGCCACATTGTCGGCGATTATCAAAACCTGAATAACTTTTTTGAATTTCTGAATCTGGCTGAAATGCCGCTTGTGAGGTGATCTCAATTTTGGAGGATTGCATGGACGAACTTCTTTCTTATCGCTCGCAGTTTCCGATCCTGGAAAAATCGGTGTACCTGATTAACCACTCGCTGGGCGCAATGCCGCGCAAGACTTACTTGTCATGCACCAGAACGTTTCGATCTGTCAGGCGATCATCCTTTCGTGTTTTGACCTGACCGGTGGACGCAACAAGATCGTTTACGAAGCGATGAATTTCCCGTCGGTGATGTACGTTTACGAAGCTCACGCAAAGGCGGCAGGCGCTCAGATCGTCACCGTGCCCAGCGACGACGGCATCACGATTGACACTCAGCGAATGGTTGACGCGATTGACGAACAGACTTTGCTGGTTCCGATCTCGCACGTGCTGTTCAGAAGCGGTTACATTCAAGATGCCAAAGCGATTATTGAAAAAGCTCATTCGGTTGGGGCAATGGTCGTGCTGGACGTTTACCAATCGGCTGGAATCGTGCCTTTCAGTTTGAAGGAACTCGGCGTGGATTTCGCCACAGGCGGTTCGGTCAAATGGTTATGCGGCGGCCCGGGAGCCGGTTACCTTTACGTGCGGCCTGACCTTCGCCAAAAACTTCAGCCGAAAATCACCGGTTGGTCGGCTCACCAATCACCGTTCGCGTTTGAATCTGAGATGGTTTACGCCGACGACGCGCATCGCTTTTTGCACGGTTCGCCAGCCATTCCGACAATGTACGCAGCCGAAAGCGGTTACGACCTGATTAACGAAATCGGCGTCGAACCCATTCGAGCCAAATCCATCAGGCAGACTTCCAGGCTGATTGAACTGGCGGGCGAACACGGATGGCGAGTCAATTCTCCGACAAAAACCGAACAGCGCGGAGGCTCTGTAATTTTCGACGTGCCGAACGCCGGAGAAATCGTCCGTGAACTTTCAGCCCGCAATGTGCTGGTGGATTACCGCCCCGGAGCAGGCATTCGCATCGGCCCGCACTTTTTCAACACTGACGAAGAAGTCGAAGCCGTCGTCGCTGAGATCAAATCAATCATTGAAACTGGAAACCTCGAAAAACATTTGGCTGCCAGCAGCGTTTAGTTTTTTGGCTTTGCATCCGGTTCAGGCGCGCCGGAACTGATGTGCATGTAATATCGCCCGGCTGATTCACCTTCGGGGCCGAAGGTGAACATGATGTATCCTTTGGCTCCGCTGACAGATTGGTAAACGTAATCGTGCCCCCAGGGGTCAACCGAATAATCGGCTTCGATGTATGGCCCATGCCAGTTGTTGGTACCATACCTCCTGGACGTTTGAGTAATGAGCCAAGTCCTTCCTGCACAGTCGGATAACGCCCAATGTCAGAGCGAAAATATTCAAAGGCTTTGGCGTATAAATCCAGATCGCGTTTGGCCATGGTTTCGCGCTGCTGTTTCGGAACTTCCGATTTTTTACGTGGACTCAGCCGCCAGACGGCCAGACTGACGACCAATAAAACCAGGCACGCAACCAGCGCCGAAACCATCAGTCGTTTGTCACGGCGTTCGCGTTTCAACCTGGCTTCGCGGTATTCGGGAACGAAGACAATTGTTTTGTCAGGCTCATGCGTCGAAGGCATTTCACGCAAAATATCCGTCAGCCTGTCTGCTTGCTCCTGACCAACTGCCGAAACATGAGCCGAACACGCTACGCAAAACCGCCTTTTAGGCAAAAGCACAGCGCCGCATTCCTGACATCGTCTTTCCTGGTTTTCAGCCATAAATTGCCTGTTTAGTTTCTCCAGTCGCTTCCAATTAACTGACGCCTTTAATCGCCGCAGCGTCGTCAATCATTTAGACGGCTGAGCAGCTCTGCCAAATGACAAAAATCTGTCTGTCACCAAAACATCACCAAAACATCATGAATCAAATCGCCTGCCTCAGTAGAATCCGCAGCGTTGAGGCACCATACGATTTGAAACGACGCTCTTGCCGCCAAGCATCCCAGGCGGTAAGGGCGTCAACTTTTTATTGGCAGGCTTTATCCGATAAACAATTGTAGAAGGAGAGAGTTATGAGATTTACACGACAAACTTTTATCGTAATTTTGCTGGCCGTCACGCTGTTTTGCACGTTGCGGCTGACCGGTTACAACGCGGCTTCGGCTCAGGGAGGAAGCGCAATGCACCCATTTCAGGAATTGATTGAGCAAAGCCAGAAAGAGAAAAAGGGACTGACCTTTTTCATCAAAGGGCAAAACGTAGGCGGTGTCGTCACCAAAATTATCAGCCCCGAAACCGTCGAAGTCCGAAACCAAACATTCAGCCGCATCATCATCCGGCTGGATCAGGTGGACGCAGTGGCAATCAACTGACCGACTTCATTACCTGATTCAAAAACCTGAAATTTACCGGGCGGCAAGGTCAAACCTTGCCGCTTTTTTCGTGCTCCATCACTTCCGCCCAAGGCCAGTCCTGTGTTAAACCCTTCGATGCCGACAGCAAACCAACAACTCATTTGAAGGTGAAACCATGAAGACGATTCGCATTGCCAACGGACAAGGATACTGGGGCGACTGGCTTGAAGCTCCGGTTCATCTGGTCGAACGCGGCCCAATTGATTACCTGACGCTGGATTATCTGGCCGAAATCACAATGTCCATTATGCAGAAAATGCGCGCGCGCGATCCGAACGCCGGTTATGCGCGAGACTTTCTGCAAGTCGTGGCCCGCGTGCTGCCGAAATGTCTGGATCAAAACATCAAAATCGTAGCCAACGCAGGCGGCGTCAATCCTCAAGCATGTGTCGCCGGCCTGGCTGAAGTCGTCAAAAAGTTGGGCCTGTCCGGTAAAGTCAAAATTGGCGTAGTGGCTGGCGACGACATCATGGATCGGCTGGACGATTTCATCGCACAAGGCATCGGCTTGGAAAACATGGAAACCGGCGAACCGCTTTCTGTCGTTCGAGACCGAGCCGCCAGCGCCAATGTTTATTTCGGAGCGGCTCCGATTGCCGAAGCTCTGGCGCAAGGAGCGCAAATCGTGGTCACCGGTCGTTGCACCGACACTGGTTTGACGCTAGGCCCGATGATTCATGAATTTGGCTGGGTTTTGAACGATTGGGATCATATGTCCGCCGGAACCATCGCCGGCCACATCATCGAATGTGGCGCACAAGTTACAGGCGGCAATTGCCAAATGGATTGGCAGACGATTCCTGATTTTTGGGACATCGGCTACCCGATTGTCGAAGCCAGCGAAGACGGCAGTTTCGTCGTCACCAAACATCCGAACACCGGCGGACGAGTCAGCGTCGCCACTGTCACCGAACAATTGATGTATGAAATGGGCGACCCGAAAAATTACATCACACCGGATTGCATCGCCGATTTTACGACCGTCAATTTGCAAGCCGACGGCGAAAATCGGGTCCGCGTTTCCGGCATCACCGGCAAACCGGCGACAGACAGTTACAAAGTTTCGATCAGTTTCGCCGATGGATTCAAAGCGGTCGGCGGATTGATTTACGCCTGGCCTGACGCTTACGCCAAAGCCAAAGCCATTGACGTTACGCTGAGAAAACGCCTGGATTCGCTGGGGCTGAAATTCGATGAAATGCTGTCGCAATACATTGGCGTCAACGCCACTCATGAAGGTTTGGGCGGCGAGCCTTCGCCAGACATTGCCGAAGTCATGCTGCGTGTCGGGGTAAGATCAAAAGACAGAGCAGCGGTTGACCGCTTCACGAAAGAGATTGCTCCGCTGGCTTTGAGCGGCCCGCCAACCGTGACCGGATTCGGCGGTGGCCGCCCGAAAGTCGAAGAAGTCGTTGCTTACTGGCCTGCGCTGATTCCGAAATCCGCTGTCGCGCCTAAAGTCGAAATCATCACTGTTTAGCGTTTCTAAACTCCAAAGGCAGCGAAGTGTGTGACGAACATCCAACTTCGCTGCCTGCGGCAAATTACCCATCAGCCAAATCTCTAAATCTGCCGACATTTCCAGTGACTCATTCATTTTTGCCAGCGTCATAAAAACAGCAGGTGTCACCCCTTAGCTCATCTGCCCTTTCAAGCTATCCGCGGTCAATGGTGCTCTTAACAAGCTAACTCAGGCTGGCCACAGCCAAAAAACTATCCCCCAGGGAGAATGGAGAAATGCTTATTTTTAAGCCTGTGGGCCGAACTGCGCCCAAATTACGATTTATTGTCCTTCTCACAATCACATTTACGTTCAACCTGGCTTTTTCCTCAATTGCCAGTGGGCAAACGGAGCCATTGTTTTCGTTACGCGAAGCGCCAGAGTTGCGAATGCCCGGCATACTTTATGGCCCGTCCAATTCGTACTGGGGGGTAGATGGAAATTCACCGGCAGAGCGCGATGCAAATGGAAACCTGATTCTTTTCAGTTCGTTTTCATTTCCCTGGCGCAGCTTTGGAGCTGATCTTTTTCACATGACACCGTCGAAAATCGTGAGCATCAATCACCCGGAGGAAGTCGAAGGCGGGATTTGGCTGGAAGCCACCTACCGCGACCCGGACGGAACCATCTTCGGCTGGACTCACAATGAATTTTCCACCGGCTGTGAAAAGACGTCGCTGGGCGCGCCGCGTATTCGGCAAATGGTTTCTCACGATGATGGCAAAACTTGGGATGACCTTGGAATCGTCATCGCTGCGCCGGATAATTTTTTTAACTGCGACACAGAAAACATTTACTTTTCAGGCGGAGAAGGAGATTTTTCAGCAATTTTCGATCCTGACACTCGGTGCTTTTACTTTTACTTCACCACTTACAGCCCGGACATCAACCAACAAGGCATAGGCATTGCGCGATTACGTTATGAAGACAGGTTTAATCCTGTCGGCAAAGTTGTGAACTGGCATCAAGGCGAGTGGGACGAACCAGCCATCGGTGGGCAACTTTCTCCGATCTTTCCGCCCGCTATCAGTTGGCATGAATGGAACCTGGACGCTTATTGGGGGCCGGCTCTTCATTACAATGCTTATCTGGATCAGTATGTGATGTTGCTTAATCACGCCATCGGAGCCGCCTGGGGAACCGAAGGTTTTTACATTAGCTTCAATCCCAATATTGAAAACCCAAACGGATGGAGCGCGCCTCAGCGGTTGCCGGTTGAACCGGACAGCCCGCTTCAGGCTTATCCGCAGATTTTCGGAATCGAAACCGACGGCACAGACAAGTTGGCCAGGCAAGTGGGAAGGTTGTTTTTGCAAGGAGTATCGAAGCAGGAAATTGTCTTTTGGCGGCCGCTGGTTAAACCAGCAAGACAGACTGGCGGTTCCGGAGACAGGCTTCCACCGCCGAATCGAACAAACGCGTCAGGTGGCAGAACCAGGCAATAAGCTCTCTTTACGCTGGCTTGGCTCCAACACCAAGCCAGCGTTTTTTTGAAGATTCAACAACTCGTTTGTCCGTAGCCAATCGCTGTTCAGCCCAACGCGCCAGCCTGACAAACGGCAAGCCCATCAAAAAGTAGATCGCCGCCGTCAGAATTCCGGCTCCGATGTAATCGTAATAAGTCGCTGCCAACTGGCCGTAAACCTTCGTCAGCTCAACCATCGTGATGACCGAAACGATGGAAGAATCCTTGAACAGCGCGATGAAATCATTCGTCACAGGCGGAATCACCAAACGCATGGCTTGCGGCACGATGACGTGGCGAAGCGATTGCGCGCGGGTCATGCCCAAACTCAAAGCCGCTTCCATCTGTCCGCGCGGAATCGCCTGAATGCCTGCGCGATAGTTTTCGGCTTCGTAAGCGGCGTAATTCAACCCAAGCCCGACAACACCCGCGACAATCGGCGACAACCGAATCCCAATAGTCGGCAGGCCGTAAAAGATCAGGTAAAGCTGAATCAGCAGCGGAGTTCCTCGAAACAATTCAACGTAAGCGCGAGCCAGCCAGGCGAACGGCTGCGGCGCGTA
>JBGAPB010000053.1:0-22448 GCA_044221525.1 Blastocatellia bacterium
GTTCAATCGCAGGGAACTTACACCGGCACGATTTCAGTCAACGCTTCCGGCGTCGTTTCAATCAGCAATGCCGCTCCGGTTGGTTCGCATACGATCACAATTCGCGGAACGGACAATTGCGGAGCAACGACCGACGCGACTTTCAGTCTGTCCGTTGGAAACAATGCGCCGACCATTACCCCAGCGGCAACGCTGATTCGACAGCGGGGAACTGCTGGATCGGTTTCAACCATCGCGACGGTCAGTGACGGAGAAACTCCGGCTGGCAGCCTGGTTGTTACCGCCACGACTGTGCCTGCGGGAATCACAATTACTTCAATCACTAATAACAATGGAACAATTACTGCAAACATCGCGGCAAGTTGCACAGCGACGCTTAACAACAACACGATTGTTTTGACTGTTACCGATGGAAATAGCGGAACAGCGACCGGAAGCCTGATCGTTAACGTTACAGACAACTCGGCGCCAACGCTCAGCTATCCAGCTTCCACTGTGGCTCTGGGCAGCGCGATTACGGTCAATGCGACGACGGCCAGCGACAACGGCTCAATCACCGGATTCAGCATTGTCAGCGTGACTCCGGCGATGACAGTTGCTCCTACCGTCAATTCCAGCGGCGTAGTTTCAATCACCAACGCCGGGCCTTTCGGCAGTCACACCATTGTTGTCAGAGCCACAGACAACTGCGGGGCGACGACCGACGCCAGTTTCACGCTTGGCGTAGGTTGCGGAACGATCACCGTCAACCCTTTTCCGCTGACCAACGGGCTGACGTTTGTGGCTTACACGGAGACACTTTCGGCCACGGGAGGTAGCGGCTCTTACGCATTTACTCTGCAGTCCGGCAGTTTGCCTGCGGGGTTAAACCTGGTGGGAAATGTCATCACCGGCACGCCGAACACCGCTGGAGCCTCCACCTTCACCATTCGGGCAACCGACGACAACGGATGTTTCGGAGATCGCAATTACACCCTGGTCATAGGCAGCAGCGGGTTGATGTTCTATCCGCTGGCCAGGCCTGTGCGTTTGTTGGACACTCGACCCGGAGCCAGCCCGAATGCCTGTTATCAACCGAATGCTCCAATAGCCGGTGGGACTTCGCGCCTGCAACCGGTTCGCGGAACCTGCGAAGGACTGACGATTCCGGCCAATGCGACCACCTTGACCGGCAACGTGACGACGGTTGATTCAGGCGGAGGTTTTGTGACGTTGTATCCCAGCGACGCTCCGCAACCGCTTGTCGCTAATTCCAATTTCCTGCCGAACGAAATTGTGAACAACGCCTTCACCGTTGGCATTGGTGCCAGCGATGGCGCGATCAAAATATACGTCACCACCAATACGGATGTGGTCATTGACGTAACCGGTTATTACGCGCCGCCGGGAGCCGGTGGGTTGTACTTTCATCCACTGCCCAAACCGATTCGTCTGCTGGAAACACGTGCAGGATTTTCAGGCTGCCAGGCAACCAGCACACCGCTTGCCGGTGGGGCGACCAGAACTCAGTTGGGCATCATTACCTGCGACGGAGTGACTATTCCTTCGGGCGCTCAGGCTCTGGTAGGCAACGTGGCCACGGTTAATCCGCAGAACGGCGGTTACCTGACGTTGTTTCCCGCCGATGCTTCTCAACCCTTTGTCGCCAGCTCGAATTTCTTGACCGGCCAGATCGTCAACGCGCCATTCACTGTGGGTTTGTCGCCAAGCGGGGAATTCAAAATCTTCACGACCGCGGCGACCGATCTGGTGATTGATGTGGTTGGTTATTACAGCACTCAGGTGAACGACACGAACGGGCAAGGGCTGCTGTTCAATTCATTGGGATCGCCGTTGCGATTGCTGGACACCAGGGCGGGCGAACAAGGCTGCTTCACTCCTGGAACGCCGATGATAGCCGGCACGACTTATACCCAGGCGACTCAGGTTCCCTGCACAAACCTGACGCCGACGGCTCGCGCTTTAATAGGCAACGCAACGGTCGTCAACTCAACGGCTTCAGGTTATCTGACCTTCTGGCCCAGCAACGCGGCACAACCGACAGTTTCAGCTTCCAACTATGTTACAGGCCAGATATTCAACCGCCACTTCACCGTGGGCTTGGGAGCGGACGGAGCCTTCAAACGTTACTCCTCTGCCACGACTGACTTGGTGATTGACATCTCAGGCTTTTTCGCGCCGTAACAGGCGGGGCAAAGCATAACCAAGGGGCCAAAGGCTGAAGCGGAAAAGTTACAGCCTTTGGCCTCTGCATTTTGGCGAATGATTGCCGACATATCATTGCCGGTTTAAGATGCCGAAGCTGTTCATCAAATCACTATCAGGAGAATTGCATGTTTTTTATTCGCCGGGCTGCAATCAGCGGCCTGTTGTTGGCAATCGTTGTTTTCACATCCCATTCCGCTCCCGCCCAATCATCAATCAATTGGGATGCCGCTAAAAAAGAAGCCGTCGAGTTATTAGTCCAATATCTGAAAATTGACACGACCAACCCCCCGGGCAATGAAATAAAGGCAGCGAATTTCTTTGCCGAAATCTGCAAACGCGAAGGCATCGAATACAAAGTCTTTGAGCCGTTTCCCGGTCGCGGAACTTTGTGGGCGCGGTTGAAAGGCGACGGCAGCAAGAGGCCGGTGATTCTGCTGAATCATACGGATGTTGTTCCTCACAGTCCTGAGTTCTGGTCAGTTCCGGCTTTCAGCGGGCAGATCAAAGACGGTTTCATTTATAGCCGAGGCTCGCAGGATATGAAATCCGTAGGCATCGCTCAGTTCGTGACTATGCTGGCATTGAAGCGCGCGCGGGTTCCGTTGAAGCGCGATGTGATTTTTTTGGCCACAGCGGACGAAGAAGCGGGCGGGCTGCAAGGCGCTGGCTGGTTCGCTAAAAATCATCCTGAGTTGTTGGGCAAAGCCGAGTTTCTGTTCAACGAAGGTGGGAACAACACGGTTGATAACAGCGGCAAAGTTTTAGCCATAGGCGTCGGCCCTTCTGAAAAAACTCCAGCTTGGTTGCGGCTGACGGCGACGGGCGAACCGGGGCATGGCTCGATTCCGCGACCGAATTCGTCGGTCAATCGGTTGCTGCGCGCTTTGAATAAGCTGATGGATTATTCGCCGCCGATTCAATTGACCCCGGCTGTCGAGCAATCATTCAAAGCCCTTGCTCCCTTGATGATGCCTGAATTGGCTGCGAAATACTCAAACCTGCGCGAATCAATCAAAGACCCGTCGTTTGTGCGTATGCTGGAAAGTGAGCCGGGCGCGAAAGCACTGACACGAAACACGATCTCCATCACTATGCTGACTGGCAGTAACAAGGTAAATGTTATTCCGCCTGTCGCAACTGCCGAAATAGACACAAGATTGGTTCCCGGAGAAAAACTGGAGCGATGGATTGCAGAATTACATGGAGTCATCAAAGACGATTCGATCAAGATCGAACCTGTGCTGGCTTTTGAAGCCAACGCTTCGCCGACTGATTCTGAACTGGTAAAGGCTGTCGCCGATGTCGTCAATCATCGTTTCCCCGGCGCGATCATTTCGCATCCGGTGCTGGCGGGGTTTACTGATTGCCATTACTACCGCGAACTTGGAATTCACAGCTACGGCTTTTCGCCGTTTGTTGCGTCCAACAGAGAACTGGGCGGAGGCTTTCATGGCAACGACGAGCGTATTGGCAAGAAGGTTTTTGAAGACGGCATGAAGTTTTTTTACGAAGTGGTTGAACGACTGGCGAAGTGAGGTCGCAAATGCCTTCGATTGAATTGAAACGACGAATCCGTTGGGCTGATGCCGATGCCGCCGGGCGGCTGCATTATCCACGCATCTTTGAATACTTTGAAGAAGGCGAGATTGAGTTGCTGCGTTCTGTTGGAGTTCCGTTATTTAGTGGCGGCGAAATTCGGGAATATGACTTTCCGCGCAAACACGTTGACGCTGTCTTTCATCAAATGTTGCCACTGGATGTTGAGTTCGTTATGAGAGTCACCGTTGGCAAACTCGGAAATAGTTCGATCCGATACAACTACCAAATCTTTACCGATGAAGCCTGCACAGAATTGGCTTTAGAAGGTTCGATGACTGTCGTCGTTGTCAGAGATGGCAAACCAGCCACGATCCCTGAAAAACTGCGGCAGGCTTTGTCGTAAATTTGAAGACGTATCGAAATTCCGCCCGCCAATCACAACTATCACAGCAAGCTTTGATAGTTGTGATTGGCGGGCGGTTTGATGATAGCGTTTGGGTTACTTGCCGCCGCCAAGTATTTGCTCGTGCGTTTTCTTGTATTCGTCCAGGTTATCGCTTTGAACTACGATCGTCGGAATCAGCACTTTTTTGTCGGGTGGAATTACCGATTTGTCACCCTTTAGGATTTTGCTCATCAATTGCACCGACTGATAACCATATTCAAACGGCTGCTGGGTTATCGTGCCGTAAATTGAACCTTCTTTAATTCCTTTCAACGTGTCTGGTTCATCGTCGAAGCAAACGACTTTGACCTGACCGACTTTGCTCGCGCTTTTTAATGCTCGCAAAATTGCAGGGCCGTTATACGACCAAAGGCCGATCATGCCCGCCAGGTCTGGGTATTTATTCAATGCCGTTTCTGCATTTTCTTCAGCCCTCATGAAGTCATTTTCGTCCAGCATCAAATCAATGATTTCAATTTTTGAGTCTGCGACTGCTTCGCGCAAACCTGCCAGTCGTTCTTGCGCGTTTTCCGCACGTTTGCCGACAAAAACCATGATCTTGCCGCCTTTCGGCAGAGCTTTTTTTATCATCTCTCCGGCTTGCCGCCCGGCAGCGCGATTATCTGCACCAATGTATAGAGCGCGGGCGGTATTTGGGGCATCGCTGTCCTGAGTAACAAGCAGTGCTTTTTTGGCAACCTTGTCCAGCAGGTCTCTCATTCCGACCGGATCAATCGGACTGATCGCAATGGCGTCAGCATCATCCTTTACCTGTGATTCACTGATGAATCTTTCCTGCTCTTTTACCGTTCCACCGAATGTCGTTTTGAAAACTACGTCCACATCGGCCAATTCAGCATCGGCTTTTTCGCATCCTTTTTGAGCAATCTTCCAAAAATCGCTGCCGGTGTTGGTGATAAAGACCAAAGTCTTTTTGGTCTTCGGAGGAGGGGGTGAACTGCAAGCCGCAGAAAGTGCAAAGGTAATGGCCAACGAGCACGCTAACGCAAATAAGGTGAATCGTTGCATGATTAAGGTCTCCTGGTAAAAAGCCGGTTGCTTTTGGCAGTGCCAGCTTGTGATTTAGTTTAATGGTGTTTAGGTAAACGAATTGAATTGATGATCGTTTGTACTCCTCTTTCGCTGCCCTCGCAACCGCAACGATACGTCTTTCATTTCAGCTTTGTAGCCTTTGAAAATTCGATCACCCGGAGGCGTGAGGACCAGATACCGGGTTGGTCTCCAACCGATTTTGATGATTTTGAATGTAAGCTGCGGAACGTTGGTTGGTCGTCAGAAAAACGTCCAAAAGGCTAATCAGAATTCGGCTTGCTCGTGCTGGCGCAGTCAACACGAGCAAGCTCACAGTTATTGTTTTACGGTTTCTGTAGGTGTGGTCAAAGGCGGGTTATTTTCTTTGTGAATAATCACAGGCATTCCGATCGGCGTTACTCGGTAAAACTCTTTTGCCGCAAACATAGGAATTCGCACACAACCGTGGCTGGCCGGTTTGGTCGGCACAGACCTGGAGCCGTGAATTGCTGTGGCGTACATGAAGTAAACCGGATAATACATCTCGCCCAGGGCGCTCTTTTTCCAGCCTGGGATCTTCTGACGAACCTGGTAGCGTCCGGGGTGAGTGATGGCATCGCGTGACCAACCTTCCGAATAGAATTCCTTCCCGTTGCCGGTTGAAACGGGCAACACCCGCGTCACTGTTCCGGTATCGTCAACGACAAACAACACTTGTCGAATCAGATCAACTTCAATGTGCGCCGGGCCGGTTTCGCGCGGAGTTGGCGGATCGGCTTCCATCAATTGATCATATGTTTCGCGCGTCAATTTGCCTGTTGGCTTCAGCAGTTCGACCTTCTGAAAGGCGATTAACGCATTCCGCGAAGCCGTATCCCAACCGCCGTCAATCCGACCAGTCCAATATCCTAAATCTGCCAGCCGTTGCTCTGCTTCACGATGATTCCTGGCAGTAAGCGGCCTGTTCTTTTGCGGCAGTCTGGTGGATGTGGTTGAAGCTGACTTTTCGGAAACAAGGCGCGGCCTTGAGGCTTGAGCCTGAGAGTTTATAGTAATACCGGCCAGAAGGCAGATAATTGCTGTCAGGTGAAATAAACCGGCGGGGCGATGTCGGCGCTTAAAAGCATTCGTCAACAAAATCGCTTGATACTTCATGGTCAAAGGTTACCACGACTTATTTGCTAAAGCCCAGGCTTCAATTGGTCGCAATCTGTCTGTTGTCAGTTGGCAGGGAGAAAGCGTTTCATCTGACAGGTAAAAAGTAATTCTTAAAACAGGAGGATGACACACAATGCAAAACAAGTATCTCAAGGATTCTTTATGGCTTATTGCTTTGGCAATTTTATTGCTCGCCGCGAATGTTGCTTGGGCTCAAGAGGATACAACTCCAAAGAAGCGATTGCGGAGTCCGGCAACTGTAAAAGGCTTCATTGGCGGCGAATCTCATGCGAGTTACGTTATGCGTGCTCGGAAAGGTCAAACGATGACAGTGCAAATTTCGTGGAAACGTAAAGCCGACAATCGTGCTGAGTTTACGGTCAGCGAATCCGCGAATTTCTACAGTGCAGCGGAGGTGGCTTTTGGGAAGATGGCAACCAATGGCAGGCGTTGGAGCGGCAAAGTCCCCAAAACGGGAAATTACTATGTTTACGTTGTTGCACATCCGACTGCTAATTACACGCTTAGTGTTACGGTCGAATAATTCGCGCAAAACCGCAGGTTGTCTATCTTGGTTTGATTTCGCGTCCGTTGACCGCAGGGGCGATGGCGACGGCCTCTTTCAAGCGTTCGATGACGTCTCGGCTGAGTTCGTCGTAATCTGCTTTGATTGTGAACCCAGCGGCATTGGCGTGACCGCCTCCACCGAAGTGTTCGGCCACGCGGGCGACGTTGACTCGGTTTTTTGAGCGTAAGCTCGTTCGATAAGTTGAGTTTGGTAGTTCGCGGAAAAAGGCGACGGCTTCGACATCGCCAACGGTCAACGGGTAAGTAATGATACCGTCGGAATCGTCTTCTGATGCGCCGCTATTTTCCAGAGCTTCTTTGCTCATTTTGATCCAGGCGATGCGACCGGATTCGTCACGTTGCAAAGTCGAAAGCACGGCCCCAACCAATCTAACCTTGGCGTAAGGGTAACTATAGAAAATTGCCTGAGAAAGTTTGGCCGGTTGAGCACCGTATTTAACCAGGTCGCTTGCGATTTTGAAGGTGCGCTCAGTGGTGTTGGAAAAGTGGAACGAGCCGGTGTCGGTCAACAGTGCGGCGTAAACGCAGCTTGCAACTTCCTGAGAAATTTTTGCTCCGATGGCTTTGGCCAGGTTGTAGATCATTTCGCCGACAGCCGCCGCTGTTGAGTCAATCCAATTCAAATCACCGAACAGGGCAGTTGTCGAATGGTGGTCAATGTTGACGACGAATTGATCTTTAAGGCTGGGCAAACCAGGGCGTGTGACGTCGCTGCATTCGATCACAAAGACAGCATCGTAATCGCGGTCAATGTCCTTAACGACTCGAACATCTTCGGCACCGTGCAATTTTGAGTAAGAGTGCGGAACAGCATCACACATAATCACTTCGGCGTTTTTGCCAAGCCCTTTCAAAATCCAGCAAAGCGCCAGGGACGAGCCAAGACTATCGCCATCGGGCCGTATGTGAGAGGTAACGGCAAAGTGAGAATGTTTTTCAATGAGTTCAATTACTTGTCCTAACATCTTCTTCCGGCAACTCCTTTTTGACTTCCTCAATCATCTGCAGCATTCGGTCGCCGTGTGCAATTGTTTCGTCGTAAACGAATAAGATTTCGGGCGTGTGACGCAGTCGAAACCGTTTGCCAATCAATTGGCGAACGAAAGACTTTTCACTGTTGAGCAAGTCCAAAGATTTCTTTTGTTCTTCGGGGGAGGCGAAAACACTGACAAGTACGCGGGCATAACGTAAGTCCGGGCTGACTTTGACTTCGGTAATGGTGATAAAGCCGAAATTGTGATGAGGCATCTCGCGCGTGATGATAGCGCTGATTTCACTTTTCAACTCTTGAGCTAATCTGTTCGGACGATACTGCATAATGAAAATCAAAAGGCAAAAGTCAAAAATCAAATGTAGCTTTTGCCGTACGTTGCAAAAATGATTTGTATTTTTGCCTTTTGCCTTTTGCCTTTTGATTTCTACAACTGCGTTGGCGCGACTTTCTCTACTATGAACGCTTCAACGATGTCTCCTAGCTTGTAATCGTTAAAGCGGTCAACGGTGATGCCGCATTCGTAGCCTTGCTGAACTTCGCTGGCGTCGTCCTTAAAACGTCGCAAGCTGCCGATTGCTGATTCAAAAATCACCACATTGTTGCGAATCAATCGAGCCTTGGCTGTGCGTTTGATCGAACCATTGATGACCATGCAACCGGCGATGGAACCGATTTTTGGTACGCGAATAATGTCGCGGACTTCGGCTTTGCCAAGCACCACATCTTTCAGTGTGGCATCCATCAAACCCAGCATTGCATTGCGTATTTCTTCTTCGACCTTGTAAATAATCGAGTGCAGGCGAATGTCCACCTCTTCCTGTTTGGCGATGTCGTCTGCACGGGTTTCAGGGCGCACGTTGAAGCCAATAATGACTGTTGCTGCGCCTGAGTCGGCTGCCTGTGAAGCGCTGGCAAGCAGCACGTCGTCATAAGTGATTGCTCCGACTGCGGCACGCATGATGCGAACCTTCACTTTATTGGTTGAAAGTTTGGTCAGCGTGTCTTTCAGCACTTCGACTGAACCTTGCACGTCGGCTTTCAGGATAACCAGCAACTCTTTAACCGTGCCAGATTCCATTTGTGCTGCCAATTGATCCAGGCCGCGAGCCGCAGACCTGGCAAGAGCGGTTGCCCTGGTTTTTGCTTGCCGGAACTGTGCGATCTGCTGGGCTTTGACTACGTCATCTACCACCTGGAATTGATCGCCTGCGGCTGGAACTCCGTCTAACCCAAGGACTTCAACCGGCATAGATGGCCCGACTTCCAGAACACGTTCTCCGATATCGTTCATTAGGGCGCGAACTCTGCCAGAGAAATTCCCGACAATGAATGGATCGCCGATTCGCAAGCTTCCGTTTTGAACTAGAACGGTTGCCACTGCACCGCGTCCGCGATCCAACTTGGCTTCCAGGACAGTGCCTGTAGCGTTCCGTTTCGGATTCGACTTCAGTTCCAGAATATCAGCGGTCAGAAGAATCATTTCCAGCAGGCCGTCAATGTTCTGACGCTTCTTGGCGGATACTTCAACCATTTCGATGTCACCGCCCCAACCGCTCCACTGAACTCCGCGTTCTGCAAGTTCTTTTTTGACGCGTTCGACGTTGGCATCGGGCTTATCAACTTTGTTGATGGCGACAATGATCGGGACTTTGGCGGCGCGGGAGTGTTCAATGGCTTCCAGCGTCTGAGGCATTACGCCGTCATCAGCCGCGACAACCAGAACGACAATGTCTGTGACCTTGGCTCCGCGAGCGCGCATCATCGTAAATGCTTCGTGGCCTGGCGTGTCCAGGAAAACCACTCGGCGCAGTTGATCCTTACTTTCAGGGCTTGGAACTTCTACGGAATATGCACCGATGTGCTGCGTAATTCCGCCTGCTTCGCCTTCTGCCACACGAGCCGAACGAATTGCGTCGAGCAAGCTGGTTTTTCCGTGATCTACGTGACCCATTACGGTGATGACCGGAGCACGCGGATCGGTATCGTCCATTGCCTCTGGCGTAATCTCGAATTCGGACTCAATAATCATGTCCTCGAAATCGCCAAAGGTTACTTCAAAGCCATAATCGCGCCCGATCTCTATTGCCAGATCGTGGTTCATGATCTGGTTGATCGTAGCCATAACTCCGCGCTGCATTAGCGCAGCCACTACGTCACGGGGTTTGGCGTCAAGTTTTTCTGCAAATTCACGCACTGTGCTGCCTTCAACTAAACGCGCCGGTTTCAAGTCTACTGGAACCATGCGCTGGGCGGCCACTGGTAAAGCTTGCTTGCGAAGCCCCAGTCTGTGTGTATTGCCATCCTGGAATTTATCTTTTTCTTTGTCTTTGGCGCGATGTTGATTACGGCCTTTAGGTTTTTGATCTTTAGGCGGAATGTAAACAGTGCGCTGCTGCGCCCCCGAAGGCAGAATATGAGTTTCTTTGTCTTTGCCTTCGCGCGTCTGATCCTTTTTGAGCAACATGGAAGGATCAAGCTTCCCAGTAGGTTTAGGCTTATCAGCTTGAAATCGTGCAGACGTGGTCGGGGAAGGTTTAGGCAAAGGCCCTGTTGGCATTGCCAGTTTGATTACCTTGGTTCCCGGAGTGGTAGAAGAAGTGCCAGGTTTCGGGTGCGATTTATGGACGGTCGGTTTTGGCACAGAAGGAGCGGACTCGCCCTGTGTTTCAGGTCCCGCAATTGGATTAAGTTCTGGTGTAACGGTTTCATTAGTCTCAGGCAAAGCTGCGGGCGAGCCAACAGCAACTTCGATTGCTGTTTCTGCTTCAACCTTAATGCTTTCTTGAGGCGCTTTACTGTCAGCTTCAGCCTTTGCTGGTTGCAGTGTTTCTGCGGGCTGTGCTTTTGCAGGTGAAGGTAGTTTTACCAGCCTCGGCTTATTTGGGTCTACTTCCGGTTCATCAGGTTTGGCCTGCGTTTCAACCGAATGCAAGTCAGTTTTGCTTTCAGGTGTTTGCGCAGGTTGCGGTTTGGCTGCAACTGGCAATGGTTTAGTCAGTTGCTTGATAACAGTTGCTGGTGCAGCAGGTGGTGAAACTTCAGCAGATTTTTGATGTGCTGTCTCAGCTACTACAGGATTTGGCGTCGGCGCAGATTCAGTCGCTTCGGGCGTCTTTTCCAGTGCGGGCGCAGCGGCGGTTGGATGGTGTTTTATCAAACGTGCAGTTGGCTTGGCAGCCACAACCTCTTTTTTCTTCGGGTAATACATCTCGCGGATTCTGGCCGCGATCGGGTCCTCCAAAGTATTTGAAGGCACACTAACGTCAACGCCCATACGACGGGCGTCTTCGAGCACTTTCTTGCTCTCCAACTTCAATTCTTTCGCTAAATCGTAGATTCTGACCTTGCTCATTTATCCCCTTAAGATAAGCCTGACGAATCACAGTACCTTCAAATTGTGTGGTGGCTAACCGGTTCATTGCTTTTCATCCCGGTTTTCAGTTTCCGCGTCTTCTTCGAAAGACTGATTGTCATCCATATCCACAGGCACATCCTCAGAACTCGCCGACGCTATTTCTGAGGAGCCTTCGACATCAACATCCTCTTCGGCTTCATCCTCAGTACTTTCGTCTGGCTTAACATCTTCAGCTAGTTCTGACTCGTCGGTTTCCGTGACTTCTTCCGATTCTGAATCTTCTGGTAAGTCTGTCGTTTGTTGATTGGCATGTGCCAATCGTGCTTCTGTAATGGCTCGAGCCATGTCCAGTAGCTCCTCGGCATCGTCCACGCTGACATCCAACCATTCGCAAATGTCATCAACCGCGGCTTCAGCCAATTGCTCGATGGTTTCGATACCGTGTTCTTCCAAAGCTTCGGAGTCACTAATTGAAATGCCTTCAATGGACGAAAGCTTGACGATAGGAGCGGAAATCATCTGTTCCATCTGTGTGGCGATTTCGCGCTTCATTTCTTCTTCGCTGCGAATATCAATGTCCCAGCCAACCAACCTGGCAGCCAGGCGAACGTTCTGGCCACGCTTTCCAATAGCCAATGATTGTTGTTCGGTTTCGACTATTACTTGCAGCTTTTTGTCTTCAAAATCCAACACTGTGACCTTGCTGACCTTGGCGGGCGACAACGCATTTGCCGCAAAGATAGCAGGGTCTTCGGACCATTCAATAATGTCAATTTTTTCGCCGCGCAATTCGCGGATGATGGACTGCACGCGCGATCCCTTCATTCCCACGCAGGCTCCGACCGGGTCAACGTCGCGCTCGTTTGAAACAACGGCAATCTTGGCGCGTTCGCCTGGTTCACGGACGGCTGCCTTGATTTGAACCGTGCCGTCATAAATTTCCGGCACTTCCATCTCGAACAAACGCTTGAGCAGTTCCGGACTGGTTCGCGAAACTTCGATCTGAGGGCCTTTGGCTTCACGATTTACATCGTGCAGGACAAAGCGAATGCGTTCACCTTGAGTGAAGTTTTCGATTTTTGACTGCTGTGATTTAGGCATCACAGCTTCCAGGCCGTTACCGATGTCAACGACGACTTTGCCGCCTTCAAAACGCTTGACGAAACCGTTGACGAGTTCGCCCAGCCGGCCAATATATTCCTCGTAAACTTTGTTGCGCTCAGCTTCGCGGACTTTTTGCAGAATAATCTGTTTGGCGGTTTGCGCTGCAATACGCCCAAGCTCCTCAACAGGGCGGGGCAGTTCCAGCATATCGCCGACTTCTGCACCTTCTCCGACTTCGGCATTTGCTTCGTCAACTGTCAACTCGCGCGCGGAATCCTCTATTTCTGCAACTACAGTTTTTATGGCGTAAAGTTCTATTGCGCCAGATTCCAGGTTGTACCGGGCATGTAGGTCTTCGCCGGTTTTGAAGTGTTTGCGAGAAGCAGTCACCACTGCGTCTTCGATGGCGCTGATGATGACCTGCGGGTCAATTTTTTTCTCTTTGCTGAGAAAATCAATATTTTGTGCAATCGAACTGAGCGTGCTCATAGTTTCCAATGGCTTAATTGGTGTGATTGCAAGTTATCAATCACTGCCAATAACCGATTACCAATTATGGTTCAATATCAACGTTGGCCTTGATGATTTTGGAGAATGGTAAACGACAAATCTTGCCTGATTCGTCTTCTAGAATTGCCGTTGTTTCGCCTTCTCTATCAAGTCCTATCAGTTTTCCGTGAAAATTTCTTTGGCCGTTAATAGATTCCGACATCTTCACATGAGCGGGAAGTCCCGCGAAACGTTCATAGTCGGATTCTTTATAAAGGCCGCGATCAAGGCCGGGCGACGCAACTTCCAGCGTGTATTCCCCAGGGATGGGGTCTTCAACATCCAGAATCAAGCTGACCCGTTCGCTGACATTGGCGCAATCGTCAATTGTGACGCCGCCGGGTTTGTCAATAAAGATTCTTAAGATCGGGTTTCGTCCTCCGGCTATTTCGACGTGGACGAGTTCAATACCTTCGCGAGCGGTGACACGCTCGACGATCTCGCTTATTCGCGGATCAACCTTCAACCGCATTACCTCTTATTTTTGTACCGGATTGAGCTTGATAAAAAAGGTGGGCGCGACGCCCACCTTCCAAAGTAAGCCGGATAATAGCCGGAAGGTTTTTTGAAATCAAGCAGCGGGAATTTTTAATTCGCGGCCAATGTGTTTGATGCTGGTTAGCGTGGCCTGCTGCGAGTTGGTAAGTCCGTAAATGCAATCTATTTATCGTCCTGATTTTTAACCAGCAGGGAATAGATAACCCATTTCCCATCAATCAGCCCAGGAACGAAAGTATATTTAAGTGGGCGGCCTTCACCTCGGTAACGATAGCTTCGCAACACTTCGTTGGGCGGAATGCTGGGCAATTGTATGACGTGCCCAGGTTGGTTAAATGCAGCATGAGCCAGTTCTCCTAGCTCGCTGTCAGAAGCTGTTCGATTGAGCATTTTCGGGACGACATTTTGGATTACCGAATCTTGTTTTGCTCTGGTGGCCGAATTTGCTTCCAGTATCTTTTTCTTGTCATCCAGCTCTTTGCTGACTTCTTGCAATTTGGCTTCAGCGGTCGTTGCGCGAGTGTCGGCTTCTTCTATTCTGCCTTCGGCAGTGCTATAGCGCTGATACATCAAGCCGCTGAGCACCAGCGCAAAAGCGAACAAAATCGTTACTACAATCAAAGTCCAGCGCAGCAATGCCCGTTTTTCGGCTTCGATCTGCATCGTCTGCCGCCGGACCATATCGTATTCCTGTTGGCTATACATCATATCGTTTGGTTATGCCTGTTATGCCGTCAATCTTCGTCAGAATAACTGTTGAATCGAATTTTCGGGCGAACTTTTCTTAAAGATGGGATTGAACTTCTAAGGTGAGCATTCTACCGCCTGAATGTTCGACTGGCGAGTGGAAATCTGAAAAGAAGTTGTTTGCCAGATAATTTTCCCGATGAAAGCAGAGTTTTAACGGCTGGCTTATGGCTCTGAACACGTTGGCTTGAAGCTATTCACAAATAGCGCTTACGCAAAAGCATGTTGTGTATAAGTGCTCCAACTGTCAGGAATGGTTTGTCTTTACCGCGACTTTAGGCAGCCGTGAGGCCAATTTATCGGCATAATTTCAAAACGAACTTATCAATGGGCACAAATAGCAATAGAAGTGTGATAACGGCGAGTGCAAGCTGAAGCTTGCTGGCGATTTGGATTTGATGATTGCGGCGCACAATTAGGGCAAGAGCAACGATGCACCAAGCAATACAGCCAATCCAACCGAAAAGTCCCAAGATGAGAAGTTCTGGGAAACTGTGAATCATGGCGAAACCAATCATCTGTTCCCCGTACCTGTAAGTCAGCCAAGTCTGCTCATATAACAACCTCGCCACCAATGTGGCGAGGAGAGGATAAACAAGCCACCACATGATGGTGAGGTGTTTCGGAAATATCTTTCTTTGGTCGAATGTTTCCACGACTTCTGGCTTCAACAGCACAGCACTCTCGACTCTTTCGTTTGACGTCTACTTCGCGATCTTCAACGGCAGTTTGAGCATGAGCGGTTTGCCGGGTTTGGCAGCTACTCGAAACAGAGTTTGAGGCGGAGGGTCGTTGGAATTCAGCCGTTTTCTCTTGTCGGTTCCGGCTGCTTGTTCAGAGCGCGTGTAGGTTTGTCCGGCGCCGCCTTCCAGTTCCAGTTGTTCGACTTGAGCCCCCCACAGGCGTTCCCACTTTTCAACTTCGGATTGCGGAAGTTCGATTGGCTGATAATTGCCTTCATCGTCACGAGTGGCTTTTGGCAGATCGGTAAGTGGCGTCGGCGAAATCAGAACGGTCAACAACTCGGCGGTTTGAAGCTTGGGGTTGTCTTGCTTTAGAGGCTGAACCTCGAAAAAGGGTTCTTCGCCGCCGGGAATTTCAATAACTCGACCGGCTGCGACTTTATTGTCGTCCAGAGCCGGGTTAAGTGGGAAAACCAGGTAAGGCGCGCTGAATGAGCCATCTGCATATTGTTCGCGGTCAATTATGTAAAGGTACCCCGAACGCGGGACTTCAATGCTCAGTCGCAGCATCTGGCCTGACGTGAATGCGGTAGAAGCTTCGACACGTTCAGCCGCAAAATCGGATTTTTTGCCTTTGCGAACAACCAGTATGCGGGCGACATCTTGTTCTTTTTCTTTTGGTTTGCTGCTGGCTAGGTCCTCAAAAGGTCGCAACCTCCAGATGGTGATACCGACGACGGAGTTTCTTTCGGCGGCGGTTGGAATTGCATTCTTTGGCAGCGCAGGCGATGCACGTTTGTAGCCCGGCTTGGCAGTTGGGGCGGAAGGCTTCGCTGCTTGAGGGCGATAATTCGGTGGCCAGAATCGGCGCTCGGTGTCTTGGTCTTGAGCCGATGCCGACGTTGTGCAGGCAAAAAGAGCGAAAGCTATAGCGATAACGACTCGGTTGAATTTTGATTGCTTGACCATTTTTTTCTCCTTCTGTTGATAACGTGCCCTGCCATTATAGCGGCTCAGAGTCACAGTGCTGTTACTTGAATCACAGGTCGCGAAGATTATCTCCATTCGCCCTGAAGCCCAAAAGCCGACCAGAAATACGGAGCTTGCCACTGTTTTTGTTTGAGCATTTCAAGCTGTGCTGTGCGCAAAGCCGCCGCTGGGCGCTGGCCCTTTGAAAGCAAGGCTTCGTAAAAATGCTTCATCAGATCAGAGGTTGAGCGGTCGTTGACGCTCCACAGGCTGACTACGACACGAGGCGAACCGGCGTACATAAACCCGCGCGTCAAGCCAACTATACCTTCTCCTCTGACTTCTTTGCCCAGGCCGGTTTGGCAGGCGCTCAGCACAACCAATTCAGTCGCGGGCAATTTCAGATTATAGATTTCGGGAGCCAGCAAGTAACCGTTTTGTGGCTTGCCCTGTTCATCAACCAGCGACATGACCAAACCAGAAAGCTCTGGGTTAAGGCTGTTCAAAAAACCATGAGTTGCAAAATGCAGTATTCGGTATTGGCTCAAATCTGCGCTGGTTGCGGCTGTGCGGCTGGCGGCAAAGTCAAAAACAGATTTGCTTGCATCACCTGAAGTCAGCGAAAGAATTGTGTCGGCTTCGCGGCGAGTGTTTGGCAATCGTGGGATGCGAAGCTCCGCATCCGTTGCGCCTGAATCCTTGGCCGTTTTGTAAAGCAATATGCGAGTTGGTTCGCTTTCAGTCGTTGCAGCGGGTTTGTCATCTTTTGCCGCGGGCTTTTCAGAAGCTTTGGCGTTGGCATTGCCATCAGCTTTTATTGTGACAATTTTGACTCGGTCGTCTTTAGCTTCAAAGACAGGATCGGCGAAGACGGCGACTGTCTTTGAGGCTTTTTGCTGTTGAGCGGATTCGTTGCGTAACACAGTCAGCGTTGTCGCCGAAGGCAGGGAAACTATTTCGTGGCGACTGACCAGCCGCCTTGATCCAACAGGCAAAGCTGCGAACGGGACGTATTGCAAAGCCCCATCGGCGACTACAATCAAGCGTTTGTTGCCGAGTAGCGGCGCGGCTGGTGAAAGAATCAACCTGCTCAGGGTGGCGGCGGCTTTCAGGCTCTCAGCGTCAGCTTGGGCAATGCGATCCTGTTTTTGCTGGCTTGATTCAGCAGGCACAAATTGATTGCGAGCGGTTGTCCCCTCGTAAAAACGTTTTGCCGCGTCTTCGATAATTGAGCGTTTCGGCAAGGTAAAGCTGTTGATTGAGTTTTGCCCAACAACCCACAAATAACTTCGCTCTTCGCCCAGAGAGTATTCCAGCAGCAGCGACCAGGGATTCAAAACCTGTTTTTGAATTTCGCCCAGAGTCAGCGGTTGCGGCTGTGTCAGGGCGGCATAACGCGGGCTGGTGCGGCGAATTTCGGCCTGAGTGTCTCTCAAACCGGAGTTGAGTTGTTCGACCTCTTTGCCGAGCGAGGCGACTTGTTCAGCTTTGGCGCGGCTACCCAGCAAGCGAATCTGTTCAGTAGTTTTTTCGTTGATCTGTTCCTGCAACTCACGTTCACGTTCGACAAGTGCTGCGTCAACACCCTGGCGAATGTCAGCGTTCGCTTCGCTTAGCAATTCGACCAGGCTTCTGGCGCGCGCACTTTCGCTGACTTGAAGAGCTTCTGCGACCAGCCCGGTTCTCAAGATGTTTTTCGGAGCGCGTTTGCCCATTCGCATCAGCACGTCAATGTACAAATCGTAATACTGTTGCAACGAAGCTCGGTAAGTTGCCCTCAGTTCAGGATTGGTCAACTTCGAGCGAAGCGATTCGACAATCTTGATTGTTTGTTCGATTTCCTTACGGGCAGGTTTCAGGTTGTTCCGGCTGCTTTCGATGCGGGCAATGCCGTAATGAACTTTGGCTTCGCGTTGACGGTCGCCGACTTCGCGGCTAAGTTTCAGCGACTGCTGATGGAAATCCATCGCCTTTGTTTTCTCACCCAGTGCGTCATAGAGAGAGCCAATGTTGTTAAGCGCCTTGGCTTCGCCTTGGCGTTCGTCGGCAGAGCGCAGTAACGGTAAAGCTTGATTGTAAGATTCCAGAGCCTTTTGCCGGTCGCCCATTGAATCGTAAACCAGCCCAAGGTTATTCAGTGTGGCAGCTTCGCCGGCGACATCTTTCAGTTCGCGTTTAATCGGCAGCGCCAGGTTGAATTGCTCCAGAGCCTTTTGGTATTCGCCGCTTGCCCAATAACTTAGACCCAAAAAATTGAGCGCTCTTCCTTCCCACAAGCGGTCTTTGGCGTTACGAAGGACTGGGAGCGATTGGTTGTAAAGGTTGATTGCTTCGGTTTGAGCGCCGAGCAGGTCGTAAGCTCGTCCCATGTTTGTTTGTGTCAGGGCTTCGCCCCGAACGTTTTTCAGGTTGCGCCAGAGTGGCAAGGCTTGATTGAAATAATCCAGCGCTTTTTGCTGTTCGCCCAAATCGGAATAAACAGTGCCCAGATTGCTGAGCGTGTTGGCCTGGTTTTGTTGTTCACGCAAGGAGCGGAAAATGTCTAACGCTTTGCTAAAGTTATCAATTGCTTTGCGCTTTTCGCCCAGAGCTTGGTAGTTGGCGGCAATGTTGTTGAGCGTGACGGCTTCGCCGCGACGATCTTTGATTTCTCTGCGCAAGGCCAGCACCTGTTCAAAGGCGCTGATGGCTTTGCGGCGGTCGCCGAGTTCGGCAGTGATCGTGGCAATGTTGTTCATCGTGCTGGCTTCACCAGTGCGATCTTTGGCCTGGCGTCGTAATGGTAGGGCTTGGTTAAAAAACTCCAGAGCCTTTTGCTTGTCGCCTTGCGCGGAATAGGTGACGCCAAGTGTGTTCAACGTTGCGGCCTGGCTTTCAATGTCGCCCGAAGCTTTGTCCATTTCCAGTGACTGGGTGAAGTGTTCAATCGCTTTTGGGTAATCGTTCAAACGGCGGTAAAGGTCGCCGATGTTGTACAGCGCGGTGGATTGCGCGGCTCGTTCGTTGGCGGAGCGCCAAAGCCGCACGGCTTCGGAGTATTTGGCGATGGCTTTTTGACGCGATTCTGGTTTGTTGTCTCCGTAAAGTTCTTCGGCTTGCATAAAAGCTGTTTGCGCGGTGACTCGATAGCGGTCGGCTTCGGTTGCGGCGCGCAAATCCGCCAGTTGCAATTTGTACTTTCCGCGTGCGGCGTTCTTTTCAGCAGCCGCCACCACCACAGAGATATTGCCGGTCGCGTCGGCAATCCAGCAGGCCGATTCATTACCAGTGGTTCCAAATGCCAAATTGACTTCTGTCAGTGATTTGCCATCTGTTCCGACAAACTTGACGATTATATCAATGCCTTGTTGCTCCAGTTTCATATTCAGGAATTGGCCGGCCTGAACAGCAATTGAATAGGTATGAGTTTCGCCGCCTTTCAGTTCACGCTCGATATTTTGGCCGGGTTGCAGAGTCGCTGGTTGGAAATTGGCTTGCACGGTGTTGGCCGCGAAGAAAATCAACAATGTTAACAGCAGGGAAGTATTCAAGCGTTTTGCCGAACGAAAAGCGGTGGTCGTAAACTGGCAGAGCATAAAGACCTCTTTTGAAAGAATGGTTGTTGAAGAACGATATGGTAACAGTAAAGCGGCACGATGATGCGTCGTATTCGAGGGGGTGGCAAGTGACACAGGTCACAGATGAAAAATGTGGCATGGGTTGGCAACCCACGCCACATTGGATATTTCGCTGCTTCCGTTTGGTTTCTAGCTTCTAGCAAGATGGCGGAAAGACCGGTAATGTCAACGTGACGGCGCTGGTCAACGTCAAGACATGCAGGTTATGCCCGCCATCAAAGGCATTAGCGGATGAATTGGCGTTGACGTTTTTCGTTAGGACAAGTCCGATAATACCAATATCGCTTTGGCTCCAAATTTTCATCCAACCTGATCGTCCGGCGGGAATGAAGTTTTCAAAACGCGGGGTCGTCCGTGGAAAATTGTTGCTCAATTCCCCTCGCAACTGACAGGAACCAGAGACGCTGAAGCTGGCTGAATTTTCCGCGTCGTCATACAAAACCCCGAACAGCGATCCGAGCGTGGCTGCGCCCGTTCCAAGATTGCCACCAATGCGATTGATAACTAACAGCGTAGAATTGCCGTCGGCTCTGGATGGAATGTTGGAAACGGCCAGCACTCGTGGCAATTGGTTATATCCGCCAGGGGCTCCGCTGAAATTGATGGCAACCGTCGAAGCGTTCGGATTGCACCCAGGAACCGGGCTGCCGAATTCCGACGCGCAACTTTCGGCGGCCAATTCGTCTTCGCGGCGAGGCGACATCGTCATTTTAATTTTGGCGCTGCCGATCAAATAGTTGAAGCTGACTGGGCAACCCGTGTTGTTTCCATCAGCAGTGCCAGGAGGGCCATCAACGGCAATGGCCATCATGTAACCTGTGATTCCAGGATCAATGTCCGACATCAAAAATGACGCCGTCTGGTTTGGAGTCAGGCAAAGAAAAGCGTCTGCAACCGAGCACGTTGCGCCATCCACAAAAAACAGATGCACAGCGACTCCCAATTGGGGGTTGATATTTGTCAGACTAATACGAGTGTTGTTTTGCGGATCATTGCTGGCGGCTGCCGAAGTATATAATCCGTAAAAAAGAATCGAGCCTGGTTTGTTGTCGCTGATACCAGAGCTTGACGGATAACATTGCCCAGGCCCCAGCGCGATTTGCGGAACGGCGATGGTTAATGAAGATGTGTTGTTGTTCAGATTTGGGTCAGTCGTTGTTACCGGAGTTCCTGCGGCAAATGTAACTGTTGCAGTGTTTGTCACCGAAGGTGGTTGACACAGAAACGGGCTATGAACTCTGAGCGAAATCGCAGCATTGCTGGCCGCTGGCACATCCACATCAAGGCAGGTGACCGTCGCTCCAGTTACCGAACAATTTCCGCTCGGAGTTGTTGCGCTAACCAGTGACCAGCCTGCGGGCAAGTTATCTGTGACGTTTACTCTAATACCGAAGTTTGGATGAGGATTGCTGACAGTCAATGTATATGTGGCATCAGCTCCGGCTGCGACCGAATTTGGCCCGGTTTTACTGATACTGACATCAATCGAAGTCGGCCCCGGGTCAGCAGCTAAACCAGTTACGGTAAGTAGAAAAAGGAAAGCTAAGCTGGATAGGGCGCGAGAGAGGTTGTGAGAGTTCATAGGTCTCCTAAGGTTATAAGCCGCTTTTTTGGCTAGCAAAGTTACAAGTTCGCATCAGGGAACTGGCGTGTCGTAACGGCACCCACTCGCTACGACGCGCCAAAGTGTAAGGCGTTTCAAAAGGAGCGTCAAATAAAGGGAATGGTGTTCCCAATAACAGCTTGGAGATTGCGATGCTTCGTAGCTTTCGTCACGGAAATTAGCAGCTTGGCGGGAAGACCGGCACAGTGACTACGACTCTTTCGTTCAGCCTCAACACGTGCAAGGTGTGCCCTCCGTCGAAAGCATTAGACACGCTGTTTGTATTGTCATTGCGGTTAATGATTGCACCGATGATGGCAGCGTTATCCGCCGACCAGAGTTTCATCCAACCGCTGCGCCCTGCAGGTATGACTTGTTCAAGACGCGGTGCGGTGCGCGGAAAATTGTTTGAAATGACTGATCGAAGCAGACAAGTGCCCACATTGAAACTGAAGCTATATGCATTTTCGGCGTCGTCGTAAAGGATGCCAAAGATGTTTCCCAACGGTTTCAAACCGGTACCCCAGTTGCCGTCAACTCGCGCCAATAACAGCATGGTGTCGTTGCCGTCAGCTTTGCTGGGAATGTTGCTGACACCCAGCACCAGCGGTAATTTGTTGAAACCTCTCGGCGAGCCATCAAAAGGAATTTCGGCGATAGGGTTGTTTGGATCGCAACCGGGCAACGGGCTTCCGAATTCCGAGGCACAGCTTTCAGAAGCAAGCTCGGCTTCACGGCGAGGCGAATTGGTCATTTTAATTCTGGCGCTGCCAATCAAGTAGTTGAAGCTGATAGGGCAACCGGAATTGTGGCCTCCGGCAGTTCCAGGAGGGCCGTCAACCGCCATTGCCATCATGTAACCCACTACTCCGGGGTCAAGGTCTGACATCAGAAATCGGGTTGTCTGATTTGGCGTCAGGCACACAAAAGCGTCTGCCACAGAGCAAGTCGCGCCATCCACAAAGAACAAATGCACTACAACGCCAAGTTTCGGGTGAACATTGGTAAAGCTGACTGAGGTGTTGTTTCCAGGATCGCCGCCAGGCCCGCCTGAAGCGCCAGAAGCGAAAACTCCGCCAAAAAGGACTGAGCCGGGTTTTTGAGTGCTTGGAGCCTGGTTAGAAGGAATACAGGCTCCCGGTCCCAAATTGCCGATTTGTACGGCGCTCGTTTTTGTTTGCGAGTTGTTTGCCGCCACAGGATCAGCCAGGCAATTACCCGTCGTTACGGTCGCTGTGTTGACCGCAGTCGTTGGTTGACAGGTCTCAGGAACATGAACCTGAATCGTGATCGTAGCCGTAGCGCCGACAGCCAGCGTTCCCAAATTGCAATTAACAGAATTGGTTCCAACTCCGGTGC